>NZ_JBRAGO010000023.1:38550-49247 GCF_052746595.1 Leptodesmis sp. | reverse complement strand
GTAACCGATACCACGGGGCGTTTTCAGATCACCTTCACCTCATCTCAGTTTCAAGAGTGCTATGGCGATTAGTACATGTTCCGGGCAGGATAGCATCTTAGCCAAACAATAGTCAGGAAAAATCCCTAATGATTGCTCAATCACAACCTTACCCCCAATTAATGACTCCCCAGGAGTATCTGGACTGGGAAGAACAACAACCCATGAAGTATGAATACATCAATGGGGAAGTCTTCGCCATGACCGGGGGAACCCTCCCCCACAACTCCATTGCCTTGAACTTAGCGTCTGCCCTAAAAGCCCATCTACGGGGTAAGGGATGCAAGGTCTTTATCGCAGATGCCAAAGTGGGAGTCTCAGAGCAAGGGCCATTTCACTATCCTGACGTGATGGTGACGTGCGACAGTCGAGATCTGACTGCCCGCCAGGTTGCCTATCATCCTTGTTTGATTGTAGAAGTGCTCTCTCCTGGCACAGAAGGGTTTGACAGGGGGCAAAAGTTTAAGCACTATCGTCGCATCAATACGCTCAAAGAGTACGTTCTGATTGATGCCGAAAAAATCAATGTGGAGTGCTATCGACTCAACGAAAAGGGCAAATGGGAACTGACTCCCTATTCCCTGGATGAAACCACTACTAACGAAACAGAATTGGACGTACAATTTACCAGTATTGATTTCCGTTGTCCGATTGCTCTGGTATATGAGGACGTTGTCTTTGCCAAAACTAATCCAGGAAATACTAGTGAGGAGACATAATAGACAAAATCACTGAATTGGAATATCAATCGATTCACCATCGTTTGAATCGTTTAAAGAATAATGAATCGCCTCATAAAAAATAGCGATAGAGGGAGGAAGGGTAATGGATACGCAATGGATTGTAATCATTTCACTGGTTATCCTTGTAGCAGTTTTGCTTCTCCTGCTGTTGCGGTTTCTCCTGCCAAAACCAACGCTTACCTATCGCATTCTGGGTCGCGTCCTCAACCAGGCTACCCGTCAGGGTGTTGCGGGCTTACGGGTCGAAGCCTGGGATAAGGATTTGATGGTGGACGATCGCGTCGGCAATGCCGTAACCGATACCACGGGGCGTTTTCAGATCACCTTCACCTCATCTCAGTTTCAAGCGTGGTTTGGCGACTTGCGCCCCGATTTGTTCTTCAAAGTCTTTCGCGACAACGAACTGATCAAAAGCACCGAAGATTCTGTTCTCTGGAACATCCCTGCAGGCGATACCGAAGTCGTCATTGAAGTAGACATTCCTGAAGAAAAACCCGATATTCCCCACACCCTGCCGGGGCAACTGCTGAATCAAGAAACCAACGCTCCGCTGCCCGGTTTTATTGTGCAAGCTTTGATTGACCACCCACGGGGCACGTTATATGTTGGAAACCAACGCTCCGCTGCCCGGTTTTATTGTGCAAGCCTTTGATCTGGATGCAGGCCCAGACCCCAAACCCCTGGGATCGGTGACCACCGACAATGAAGGTCACTTTACCCTCACCTACACCACTCATGCCCCACCCGAACCCCCACCGCCTCCCCCGACCCAGCGGCGACTGCGGCTCCACGTCCTCACCCCCCAGGTGGAGGAAATTTATCAAACCGAAATCGTGGTGCAGATCGACCAGACTGAGCCAGTTACTCTGCGGGTGGTGGTGCCCAGACTGCCCTCCCACTACACCTTTACCGACCTGGCAACGGCACTACAGATCCAGTTCCCAGCGACCCTGCTGGCATTTCTGGCCAACCACAACATCACCACTCTCGATCAAATCCGGCGGATGGGGGCATTAGCCAACTGCAAGGCATTCCCGATGACCCCGCCGTGCCAGTGTTGGAAGCCCATGCCTACCTGAGCCTGCTGTCACCGAATGTGCAGCTCAATGCCAAGTTAATCGACAAGGGCTATTTCAGCATGGCCACCATTGCCAGCACCCCGCGATCGACCTTTGTGGCCCACCTGAAAGACGACCTGCCCACCCTGCAAGCGGAATCCCTGTATCAACAGGCGGTGCTACAGATGAATAGCTTCGGCAATATCCTCACCAACGTGCGGCCGATCTGGCCAATGGTTGGTACGGGGCCAATTCTGCCTTTTGGAAGTGGCTCTGGGAGCATTTCGGCGATCTGTTTCCCCCGGTCTGCGGCTGTCCCGATAGTCAATCTGCCGTGAGTCCGGTGGCATACCTGGCCGATCTACTCCAGTACACCATGACCCACGTCGTCAAGCGAAGGAATGTGCCGGTTAGCCTAACCGATCTGGAAACTCAGCTTCACCAACCCTTCAGCCAATACCCCGTCGCCTACGAACAGGTAGAGCGCAAAGTTAGACAGGTCAGAATTGGCATTGAGGTCCTGAGAAAATATCTGCAAGTCCAGCACTGTGAAATCGATCCGGTTGCCTATCAAACCTATCTGTTCGAAGCCTATCGCACCCTGCTCAACCAGATTGGCACCTCCTACGATGCCATTCGGCTAGTCAGTACTGCCAGCCCGAAAGAGCGTCAGCTTCTGGGCGATCGCCTGGGAGTGCGCCCAGACCGTCTGGATCAACTCTACCTGACGCCAGAAACCATTACTGAGCAAAAACTAGAACAGATCTTTGGGCTAGTTGATACCACTCGCAATCCACTTTCAGATGAGGGGCAAGTAGATCCATCAGAAGGGGGTGGAATTTTCTGGAAGTTCACCGGACTTCAGTGGAATAAAGATACAGATTTAAACCGCAAACTTTACATCACCCTTGAAGTGCAAGCGCAAGCATTAACTGTCAAGGTCTATCGAAATGAAAACAAAGAACCAACCCAGCTAGTTGCCGCTGGTGCAGGAATTTATTTGCCTCCTACTCCAGACACACCTTCTCCTAGCTACGTGGGACGTCTCTCTGAACAAAACCAGAGTGGTCTTTCAGGCACGTTTCAGGGCTATCTCAATGAGACGGAACTTATCCTATTGATGATTCCCGTTTTCCTGCGCTGGCGACTGGAGTATCTGCGTGACCTCTGGAAACAACAAGACTGGCCCGCCGCCTCCTACCAACAAAACTCTGATGACACTGACCCTGAAGTCGATCGGCTACCTGTCATTGACCCCGATGTGATTGGTCCCGATGACTTCCGGGAACCGTTGGTTAAGGAAGCACCCACAGACCCCGACCGTCCATTTGATCTCTAGTTTAAGCGACGGCAGTGGGTCGATCATCGATTAAACGATCTGCGGGAATGCCGCAGAAATGGTGATCTAATAGCCGTTCTTGAGTGGATGCTTGAGCCCATTCACTACTCGTATCGCGATCAAGACGAGGATGAGGCGGTTCCTTAGCGGTTCCCATCTATTGAGGAACTGATCATCGAGTTGAAGCGACTGAGCAAGAACCTGGAACGTGGGCAAGACCTTGAGACCACCCAACAGATCATCCAAACCACATTGAAGCTGACCACTGAGAGCTTCAAGCGGCTCATGCAAATCATCGGTAAATCCGATTTGACACCGACCCAGGAAAGCGCCCTTCCAGAGGACGAATGGGAAGAGTTGTTCTCCATTCTGGTGCAAGCTCAGAAAGTCAGTCTTTTCCAGATCTGGATTGAAGAAGAACTAACCCTAGAAAGCACACTGCCACCTGAAGATGAACTTCCTACCCCTACTCCTGTCCTCTTCAGCCCCAAATATTTCTGGATCTCGCTACGCCCACTCCTGGAAGGCGACTGGCCACCTGCGCCTGACTGCCCCACCCGACTTCCTCTGATCGATCCAGAGCTTGGCACCCTGGAAACGTTAGGCGAGTTGCCAGCCCCCCTGACGGGTAAATTTGCAGTCATCCTCTGGGAACGTCGCCAAATCCGCCTGGAAGTAATCAAAGCTGAACTGATCGGGGTCAGTGAGTTTGAGAATAAAGTGATCCATGCTGTTGGTAGTCAAGATCCTAACGATTCCAATCCCTGGCCCTATCCCCCTCGCTATAACACTTTAGGGGATCTCAAAGAGGCGTTAAATACCCCTGCAACAAAGGCAGAGGCGATCGCCGTGATTCATCAAAACCTCTATCTGACCGTTCCAGGTTTCAAGCGCCTGATGGGGATCAAAGCGATCGCGGACGATCCCAATACTGAACCCACCCCCGACCAATGGGACGAGGTTCACAGACTCCTGACCACCGCCCAAAAATTAAAGCGGGAATATCCTACTCCCGGTTGGAGTACCGAAGAAGATAACGTCCCAATTCTCGATCCTGATCTGCTCAAGCTCACTGACCTGCCCGAACCAACGGTGGGCAAACTCGCCCTCACACTCTGGCAAACCCGGCGAGACCAGATCGATCGCACCTATGAAAGCCTGCAAACGACGCAGGAAACTGAAGGCTTTGAGGTGATGCTAGTTGCGGCCCTTGGCCCTCATCAAGATTCATGGTCAGAGTTCCTGAATGCCCGGAAATCAGATTTGGACAGTGGTGATGATACGCGGGTGAGAGAGGCGAGAGAGGCGATCGCTACAATTCTCTGCATGACGGTTGAAGACTTCAACCACCTGATGGAGATCAAAGCCAAGGCAGAGGCAAACAATCCCCAGAACCAACCGACTCAACCAGAATGGGCAGAGGTCTACACTATCCTGACACAGTCGCACAAATTCAAGCAGTGCTATCCCCGTTGGCTTGAAGAAGCCTCCCTCAACTATTGGCAGAAGCTGAAAGCCAAACTGCCCCGCTGGCGAGCCACCCCAGAAACTCGCGCGCTGTGGCAACGGGCGCTGCGCCTCCGCAGTCAGTCTGCCATTATCGATAGTCAGTCTGCCATTATCGATCCAGATGTGATCGGTGATGAGGACTTAAAAACCCTGATTGAGGGCGATCCAGCCTATGACATTCTGCGGGGTCGGCAGCAGTGGAGTGATGACCAAACAAGCAACCTGAAAAATATCCGAGATAACAACCTCTATTTAAGGTGGGAAAGCCATGGCAATAAAAATAGCGAATTCGATCATCCCTGGGGAGTCGCCGTAGACGAGGCTGGCAATGTCTATGTCACAGACTCGGAAAACCATCGCATTCAAAAGTTTAGGGAGGGCGATGGGAGCTATCCGAACCAATGGGGATCTGAGGGCAGTGCCCCTGGACAGTTTCAACATCCTCGTGGCATTGCTGTGGATGCTCAAGGAAATATCTATGTTGCCGACCAAGGCAATAATCGGATTCAGAAGTTTGCTCCAAACGGAATAGAGCAAAGATCGAATTCAGAAGTTTGATACCAATGGCAGGTTTCTCAAGCAATGGGGATCATGTGGAGTAGGAGATGGGCAGTTTCAAGAACCCAGTGGTATCGCGATAGATGGTAGCGGCTATGTCTACGTGTCAGATACATACAACAACCGGATTCAGAAGTTTGATGCAGACGGGAATTTTCTTGGGCTGTGGACTCAGTGGGGAGACGCATCGGGTTAGTTTTCTAACCCACGAGGAATCGCCGTCGATGTAGATGGGCAACTCTACCTGGTAGACTCTGGCAACAATCGGATTCAAAAATTCAGCTTAATAGCTGGCTTGGGGGCGATCGTCCGTGCCACCCTTGGGGTACCGCTGCAAGAACTGCTTGCCCTGGCAGCAGAACGCGACTAGGGCAACGATATCTCACCCCGGCTCGACCAGCTCAACCTCAGCATCGATGACTTCCAAACGCTGATCCGGGCTGACAAACTACTGAGTAATGGGATTGAGATCACCGATTCAGAGTGGGAAGCCGTTTATGGGAGTCTGGTGCAAGCCAAGAAGCGGCGAGTTTTTGCCGAATGGCGCAACCAGGAGCAAACCCGCGACATCATTCTCAGTCCCGATTCTTCCAGATTCCTGACGAAGAACCTGAAAGATGGCAACAGTTGCCCCTGGCGATGCTCCTGGCCCGACGAGACTGGCAGAATCAACTCAGCGCCCGCATTGATCAGGAAAAGACTACCATCACCGCGTTGAATACGCCGTTGATGCCTGCGAAGAAGCCACCCTCACCTTACTCCGCGATGCCTTAATTAATGGGGTAGGCGACCCAGACATTGATCTGGCCTCAAAGGCGAAATATTTGAGCGAACAGCTTCTGATCGATTGTCAGACCAGCAGTTGCCAGAAAACGACCCGCATTTCCCAGGCCATCACCACCCTACAAACCCTGATCTTTTCCCTCAGAACCGGGCAACTGGAGGATCTGCCCTCTAGCCTGATTGATGACGAATAGTTTGACGAAGAATGGCTGTGGATTGGCTCCTACGAAGCCTGGAAAGCCGCCATGAGGTTTTCCTGTATCCCGAAAACATCCTGCTGCCCAGCCTGCGCCGACAAAAGACCCCGGCATTCCGCGAACTGGTTGAAGCGCTCCGCACCAACCCGCGCCTGACGCCCCAGGGAGCCAGGGATCTGGCGAAGCACTATGAAACCTACTTTAACGATGTCTGTAGTCTCAAGGTGCAGGCAACCTGCACCGCAGAAACGCGCATTAAACGGCATCAGAAGGATAAACGCCCCCTGTTCTATATGTTTGGCCTGGGGGTCTGACGGGTCGAGTGTATTGGTCTGCCTACGATCCGGCTTTGGAAAATGCAGACTATGCCCAAACCCTTTGGGACGAAGTGCCTGGTCTAGAAAATGTGACCCAAGTAATTGGGGCTGTACCCTACGAAGTTGCAGAGGGCACCAGTTTCATCTATTTATTTGCTCTCACTCAGGTCAAGGGAGCGACGCAGTTAGGGTTCATCAAATATGACCTGGAAAACCCGAAATCCCAACGCTGGGACAGCGAACCCACAATCCTGGAAGATATCCCAGAATCGGCAACCCAGTTTACGGCAGTCGTCAAACAATACAACCGAGTTGGAGACCAGACAAACAAAACGAAAACCCAGCCCCATCTTGCTATTCGGTTACCAAATGGCAGAATTTACGATCGCTATCTCAACCAGGAAGGAAGTGAATGGGCTGAAGGAGAGTGGAAACCGTTAGTTGGGCATGCAATAGGCAGCACATTTCATCAGCTCTGTGGCATGGTTGAGATTTCAGAGAAAGATTTCTGCCTAATAGCCAGTAAAGCTCCAACTAGTTGTAAACTCTTTTACCACATCTTTGGAGAGCTAGATGATGGTTTGTGGCGTTCATTGCCCACGAAGCAAAATAATCCAAATAATATTTGTATCTACGAAGGTGCCTTTGCTTTTCACCCGGATTACGCCGCCCCCTGTGCCCTACCGCTACGAATTTTTGGTGGAACGCGTTAAACAACTGGCCAACCTGGCCGCGCAAATGGAAGGAGCCTTTCTCTCGAATCTGGAGAAGCGCGATGCCGAATTCTACAACCTGCTTAAAGCCCGTCAGGATATCCGACTGGCCCGTGCCGGAGTGCGACTGCAAGACCTGCGCCTGCGTCAGGCCGAGGATGAAGTCCGGCTGTCAGAACTGCAAAAGCAGAGTGCTGAGATCCAGTTTAGGTATTATGATAGCTGGCTGAGGGGCTAAATGGTGGGGAAATAGAGGCACTGATTCTATATGGTGCCGCAGGAGCCGCTTACACTGTAGCTGCAGGGTTTTATGTTGCATCAGCTGGGTTTACTTGGGATAGCGAGTCAGCGGCTCGTTGGGGGCAAGCCACCTCTGCAACTGGTCAAGCTCTGTCAACCTGGGCGCAGTTCTCTCAAATGATTGCAGCCTACGAGCGTCGAGAACAGGAATGGCAACTCCAACGAGATCTTGCCCAGCAGCCCATCCGCATTGGCAAACAACAGATCAAGATTGCCAACGACGGGGTCGATATTGTTGAACAGGAAGGCACGATCGCCCGCATCCAGGTCGAGCACGCCGAAGCCATCGTGGAATTCCTCCAGAACAAAGAAACCAACCTGGAACTCTACGACTGGATGAGCGGCATCCTGGAAGGCATCTACAGTTACTTCCTGCAACAGGCCACCGCCATGGCCAAACTGGCCCAGGCCCAACTCGCCTTCGAGCGCCAGCAACTCCCTCCCGCCTACATCCAAGACGACTACTGGGAAATCCCCTCCGAAGACGCCATTGGCGGTGCTTCCGAAGAGGCCACCGATCGCCACGGCCTCACCGGTTCCGCCCGTCTCCTCGCCGACATCTACAAACTCGATCAATACCGGCTGGAAACCGAGCAACGCAAACTCCAACTCACCAAAGTCATCTCCCTCGCTCGCACCGCTCCCTTTGAATTCCAGCGATTCAAAGAAACCGGTGTGCTGGTGTTTGCCACCCCCATGGAAGGGTTCGATCGCGATTTCCCTGGGCACTACCTGCGATTGATCAAGCGCGTCCGTACCTCCGTCATTGCCCTCATCCCGCCCACCGAAGGCATCAAAGCCACCCTCACCAGCATTGGCATTTCCCGAGTGTTGGTCAACAACGACGGTCTATTCCAGCCCCGGCCCGCCAACCGATCGCCCGAATCCGTCGCCCTCACCTCCCCCACCAACGCCACTGGCCTGTTTGAACTGGAACCCCAGTCCGAAATGCTGCTGCCCTTTGAGGGCTTGGGCGTGGACACCACCTGGGAATTCCGCCTGCCCAAAGCCGCCAATCGTTTCGACTATAGCACCATCGCCGACATTCTGATCGCCATTGAATATACCGCCCTTGACAGCTACGACTATCGCCAGCAGGTGATTCAATCCTTACCTTCTCGCCTCATCGGCGATCGCCCCTTCAGCTTCAAGAACCAGTTCGCCGACCAGTGGTATAACCTGCACAACCCCGAACGGACGGATACCCCCATGACCGTCCGCTTCCAAACCCGCCGAGAAGATTTCCCCCCCAACCTGGGCAGTCTAAAAATTCAGCAGGTGCTCCTCTACTTTGCCCGCCGCAGCGGCGAAACCTTTGAAGTCACCGCCAATCTCACCTTCCAACCCGATGGTGAAGCCGTTGGCCTGGGCGGCGAAACCGAAACCGTGAACGGCATCATCAGCACCCGTCGCGGCAATGCCGAGTCGTGGATGCTGCTGGTGGGGCAAAGCCCCTTCGGCACCTGGGAACTGTCTCTGCCCAACACAGCCGGGATGAAACAACGATTTGCCGACGATCAGATTGAAGATATTCTGTTCGTCTCACCTACGAAGGGCGCACTCCAACCTGGTCTACATAGGTCAGCGTTTTTAAAATTTGCTGTCTTCCTGGCTCGAACCTATGACAAAGATCGAGTCCAAATTTCAATTACCTACGATGTTGGCACAATGACTGGAGGTATCCTGGCCGGGAGTGCCGCCATGATAGCCGCGATCGCCTATGCCAAAAAATCCGCTATGTCAGAAAACAACCCAAGAAGCCAGAGAAGAGAGGAATAGTTGATATTCGACTCAGATCCCTAATGATTGCTTGCCTCAGCCCAATCTTACCCCTGCCACTCCCGATGCAGCAGGCTATACACATAATCATTGACAGGGCGGCAAAAAGTCAAAAAGAGGAGCGATCGCAGCCTAATGATGCAGTGCAGCAGCGGCAGACAATCTCGAACTTAACACCAGCGATGTGTTAGTCATCCCTTGTCACTTGTTTGAGGGCTTTCTGTCGTATTCCATGATTTTGCCATGTCAGTTTTTTAGAACTGGGCTAGCAGATTGGTTAAAATCAGGTGCAACAAATGTGTTGATCGCTCTTTACTTGCTGAACCATTCATGGCTACCTTGCTCGACCCCAATCAGTCTGTCACCACTGAACCTTCCAGGAAACGAGTGAGCATTTCCCTCCGTGATGCGTTCTTCTGGCTGGCAGTAGTGGCGATCGTCATCTTCTGTCTCGCACCGATTCTGTGGCAGGTGCTGACCTCCTTCAAATTCAATGAAGACATTTCGGCCCTACCAACAATTTATTTTCCACGTCGGATTACCTTACAACACTACATTGAACTGTTTACCCGTCGGCCCTTCTTGCGGTACATCTTCAATAGTATCTTTGTTTCTTCGGTGTCCACGATCGCCTGTCTCGCGATCGGTACACCTGCTGCCTATGCCTTAGCACGCTTGCGTCCCCTTGGAGGCAATTTAGTGCAGTTGGGAGTCTTATTAATTACCCTATTTCCCAGCATTCTGTTGCTGCAGGGATTGCTGGAAGTGATTCAGTTGTTTCGCCTGGGTAACAACTACCTGGCGTTGATCATTCCTTACACAGCATTGAATCTACCGTTGACCATTCTGGTGATGCGGAGTTTCTTCACACAATTGCCACGGGATCTGGAAGATGCAGCCAGAGTAGATGGCTACAACACTGGACAAATGTTAGTGCAAATTCTGGCTCCCCTGACGTTACCCGCTTTAGTGACAACAGGAATTCTCACCTTCATTGCTGCCTGGAATGAATTCATCTTCGCCCTCACCTTCATCACCGAGGAGACGATGAAAACCATTCCCGTCGCCTCCGCCCAATTAGGCAGTACTTCCGTGTTTGAAATTCCCTACGGCCCGATCGCTGCGGCTACTGTGGTTGGTACGATTCCTTTGGTAATTCTGGTGCTACTCTTCCAACGTCAGATTGTCCAGGGATTAACGGCCGGAGCGGTGAAGGGGTAAGTTAAGAGTTAAGAATTAAATCGGCTCATTCTTCTTAACTCTTAATTCTTAATTTTCAACTTTCTAGAGCGTTGTCATTACCTTCAATAGTTCATCTGATAAGTCGATCGCGGTTCTGTGTTGTTTTCTAAAAAGTACTCC
>NZ_JBRAGO010000023.1:34241-38450 GCF_052746595.1 Leptodesmis sp. | reverse complement strand
GTGAGATTTCCGGCATAGGTGCTTTTCAAAACCAAAGTGCCACGGGGACGCAACGCCCGACGAGCGATCGCGAATCCCCCTGGATTTCCGGTACATTTTACGGAGATGTCGAAGCTGCGATCGCCCACCGCATCCGCAAACCCAACGGCAATTCCGCGTGCTTCTAGATTGGCCAGTTTTTCTGTATGGCGACCTACAACAAATAAATCACATCTCGTTAAGGCCAGTGTTTGAGCCACCAACTGACCTAACTTGCCATCCCCCACCACCAGCACCTTGTCAGCAGAACTGATTTTGATCTGTTGCTGAATTTCCAGCGCTGCCGCCAAAGGTTCAGTAAAAGTCGCGGCATCGGTGGTAATTCTGTCTGGCACAGGATGGAGATTGGCGATCGGCAGTGTCAGATATTCCGCAAAGGCTCCGGGTCGGTTGACAATTCCCAGTACCGTGCGATTTTCACAATGGGTCGAGTGCCCCTGCAAGCAGAAGTGACACTGACCACACATCGCATTGATTTCACCCACCACCTGCTGCCCGACTAGAGTATCTGGCCCCTGTTCCACCACCCCAACAAACTCATGACCTGGAATCCCGCTGTACGGGTAATATCCCCTTAACAATTCCAGGTCTGTATTACAAGTTCCTGCCCGCAACACTCGAATCCGCGCTTCCCCTGCCGGAGGTGCAGGAATGGGTAGATTGGTGTGCAGGTGCAATTGTTGATTTTCCAACCAGAGGGCTTGCATGAGAGTGATGGGGTGAAAGGGTGAAGGAGTGACGGAGTATGGGACTTATCTCACTTTGCCACCATTTTGCTTTCCCATCATCTCCCTACCACTTCTCCACTTCTCCCCCCTCCCCCACCCTAACTGCTATAAGATCAGAGCACATCGAGTTGAGGAACCCCTTCTGTCTTTAAACGCCATCACCATACCCGCCCAGACTAAACAGCCCGCCAAAGGCTTGATTGTCTTATTGCATGGTTGGGGCGCGAACTGCCAGGATTTACTGGGTCTGGCAGAGTTTATGGATCTAGGAGACTATCAACTGGTTTTTCCAGATGCCCCTTTTGTTCACCCCTATAATCCCGTTGGCAAGATGTGGTACGACCTGCCACAGGATTATCGATTTATGGGAACGGCCCAATTTGGCGATCGCCCCGATCTCACCCAGAGCCGGGAACAATTAACCGACTTCCTCGACTCCCTCACCAACCAGTTACAAATTCCCTTTTCTCGCACGATTCTGGGAGGCTTCTCTCAGGGCGGCGCAATGACATTAGATATAGGCTTACAACTGCCGCTCGCCGGATTGATGGTGTTGAGTGGCTACTTGCACGCTCCCCCGCGGCTCCAAACAACTGACACTCCTGCCGTTTTTATCGTGCATGGCAGACAGGATATGGTAGTTCCCGTGCAGGCGGCTCACCGGACGAGAGATAGCTTGCAAGCTCTGGGAGTACCCGTGCAATATCAGGAATATCCCTTTATGGGGCATGAGATTCAACCCATCGTATTGGAGCAGCTACAAGCCTTTGTTAAAGAAATACTCGATTAACATTAATCCGTTGTGAACATCCGGGGCCGTGGCCGGTGGGTGGGATAATATTGGGGTACGGGTAAATACGGACATTGCTCTCAGGGAAATCTTTGAGTTCTGTTCCTGGATTACTCAAGTCCAGTTCACAAATTGGAATTTCTCCATAAAGCAACTCCGTTCTGGACTGGGAAAGTGTAAAAGCGGGAGGTCGCTGGCCATGATGACATTGCATTTAGAACAAACTCAGGTTGCTGCCTTGACCGCTACTGATGTAGAAAAGCTGGCAACACGCTTAGAACAAGACGACTATACAACGGCTTTTGAGGGGCTGCAGGACTGGCATTTATTACGGGCGATCGCCTTTCAACGTCCTGAACTGGTAGAACCCTATCTGTACCTGCTGGATCTCGAAGCCTACGACGAAGCTTAGAAATTTGGGATTTTGGGTTTTGGATTACAAAGTGAAAAATGAGGGATACCGACTGAGAACACGATCGGGCAGCTTGATTGCCGCACTCGCCAAGCAGAAAACGTTTTGCAATCCAAAATCCAAAATCCAAAATCCAAAATAGTGCGATGTCAGGAAACCGTGTTGTAATTGGTGTTGGAGGTGGTATTGCAGCCTATAAGTTGGCTGAAGTGGTTTCGTCTTTAGCAAAAGCTGGCCTGGAAGTCCGTTGCATTTTGACAGCAGCGGCTCAGCAATTTGTCATGCCGCTCACCTTTGCTACCCTGTCGCGCCATCCGGCTTATACTGATCGAGATTTTTGGCAGCCCGTTCATGGTCGTCCTCTGCATATTGCATTGGGGGAATGGGCTGAGGTTTTGTTGATTGCGCCCCTGACGGCAAATACGCTGGCAAAACTGGCTTATGGGATGGCCGATAATTTGCTGACCAATACGGTGCTGGCTTCCACCTGTCCGGTATTGCTGGCTCCCGCGATGAATACAGAGATGTGGGAACAACTTGCAGTGCAACGGAGCTGGCAGCAGGTGCAGCAGGATCCGCGTTACCACTTGGTGGGGCCAGCAGCCGGAATCTTGGCCTGCGATCGCGTAGGAACCGGACGTATGGCAGAACCCGCAGAAATTTTGCCGTACATTCATTCTCTTTTGTATACCCAGGGCAACCAAGATCTGAGGGGCAAAAAAATTCTGATCAGTGCCGGGGGAACGCGGGAATTCCTCGATCCAGTGCGCTTCATTGGCAATCCCTCGACGGGCAAGATGGGGATTGCACTGGCTCAGGCGGCAGTTCATCGAGGTGCAGAGGTCATTCTGGTACATGGCCCACTGGAAGAAATAGTGAGGCAAACTCTACCAGCCAAGATCCGCACCGTTCCAATTACTTCAGCCTCTGAGATGCAGCAGGCTATGATGCAGCACCTTTCGATCTCCGATTGGATCGTCATGGCGGCGGCGGTGGCTGACGTGAAACCCGCCAATTACAGCGTTGAAAAACTTCCCAAGTCTGCTTTGCCAGATAGCTTACCCCTGTCTTCAGTGCCGGATATTGTGGCGACTCTGGCGCAGTTTAAACAGGCTCATCAGCGTTTAATTGGCTTTGCGGCTCAGAGCGGGGATATTATTACCCCAGCCAGGGAAAAGTTACAACGGAAACACCTGGATGCGATCGTTGCCAATCCCATTGATCAACCCAACAGTGGGTTTGGCAGCGATCAGAACCAGGCCGTTTTTCTCGATGCTCAGGGCCGACAACAGGCGATCGCACCCTGCAGCAAGTTGCAAATGGCTCACCAACTCCTGGATTTCATGCAAACGATCCCTTAAACCAAGTCCAGCTAGAGAACGGTCGCTTTCCGATCAAAGAAACTCCGGTTTTGGACTGGGACAAGGTTTAGTCTGCTCAGCAACTCACTGGAGGGCTATGCTCCTTGCAGCAACTCTCTCATGCTTGGTCTGGTCTCAGGCTGACTAAATTGCAATCCTGGTTGCGCCAAGAACTAACCCAAGAACTGACTCAAGAATTGCCTTAAAACATAGGAGGCAAACGGGCTGAGCTAATCGCGGCTTACCACCTTCCTTCCCCACCCTCTAATGCCTTTGCACGTGAGCTGCAGCCTGCACCAGAACAATCGCAACCCATCTCCAAGCCAATTCTAGAGATTGATCAACTCGAAATCTACTTGCCGCTTTTCCAATCTCAAGGTCTTTATAACAAATGCCAGTCAGGCGTTTTCAGAAGCGGCGCTGCCAGGGGATCAGCCTTTTTCATGAAAGGTAAGAGTAGAGTTTTCAGGCCCAGGTGCGATCGCACTCATGCCCCTGACTCCTTCCATTCAGGTTGAATTTTATACCAAACCTCTCAGTCCAGAACCGGGCATCGTATTAGGCAAGGTTGAAATCAAAACCAGCCCTAACCTGTTGGATTTACTCCTTTATCCTATCGAAGTGTATACCACCTCTAAGTCCATAACTGTTTCAAAAACTTCAAAAACAACCTGACCATTGCCTGCCCTACCCAACTCTGCCATTGCCTACACTCTATTCCCTAATTCCCTATTCCCTCTACTTCGCCTCCCGTCTATCGGGCATCTTAGCGCCTTTGAGAATCGCTCCCTCTAAATTAGCGCCAGCCATTTTGGCATTTCGCAGGTTGGCCTTTTGCAAATTCGTGTTACTCAAATCGGCTCCCTGTAAGTTGGCTCC
>NZ_JBRAGO010000023.1:0-34141 GCF_052746595.1 Leptodesmis sp. | reverse complement strand
CTGTAAGTTGGCTCCTGCTAGATCGGCTCCATACAGACTGGCCTCTTGCAGGTTAGCGTCCTGCAGATCAGCCTGCCGCAGTCTGGAGCCTTGCATCTGGATTTCCTCACTCAGGAAAAAAATTTATTCAACATCGGCAGCAGCACAGCCATTAACTCATCCGCATATTCTTCATGCAGGCCCAACGAACCGGGCATCCGGAGTACCTGCACCCCAGAAAAATGCGCCACAATTTCCATTTCTTCCCTGGACTTGGGCGGCGTTTGTTCGCCGATCACCATCAACACCGGGACAGGCAGCGGTTGGAAGTAGTCAATAAACTGCATGCGATCGCGCACCGGATCCAGTGCCCCTGTCACGAAAGCGACTGAGGCAAAGCGTGCCCCCCGTCCACAACTGGCCTGCCATTTCTCCGCCATCAAAGAACGGGTAATATGTTTGGGATCAGCGTACACATGCCGCTGATACATCCAGCGCAGAAACCAGAGCAGGGTATTCAGAAAATAGAGGAACTGGCCCAGGATGGGCAGCCGGACGATTTGCTGGAGTACCTTGTAAGCCTTGCGATGCTCTCCCATAGCTGTGGGTAAGGGGCCGCGCCAGGTCGGAGCCGTGAGGATGACGTAAGACCAGGGGACAGGCGATTGTTGGGCTAACTGCATCACATAACCCGCGGCATGGCCACCTGCAATCACCACCACCGGATCGGAGAACTGAGATCGGACGAAACTGCGTAAAAATTCGTGATACACCGCAGGTTGATAGTCAATGCCAGGGCGATCGGATTCGCCAAAACCGGGCCAATCCACAGCAATCACCTGAAACCGCTTAGCTAACTGGGCGGCCAGACCCCGCATTTCGGCCCGACTGGAAACCGTACTGAAGGCAGGCAGCAGCAGAATTGGCTGTCCCTCCCCTAAGACCTCATAAATCACCGAAACTGGTTTGCCTTTCCAGTTCCAGGCATACGTTTGAACAATACCACCAATTCCTAAGCTGACGGACGATCGCGACATAAAAGATTGACTGGCAGACACACGACAATAGTTAGGTGGGCGCTAATAATCTATCGCTGATCGGTACACCAGGGATATAGGTCTTTTCCCACAACCTTAAGTTTATCGGTCAAAATAGGCAGAAGTGGAAAGAGCGATCGCACCATAACAGAATACGTGTACCGTGAAGGAGCATAATCATGCCACAGGCAAAACAAGGGGATACGGTCAAGGTTCATTACACTGGCAAGCTAGATGATGGCACGGTGTTTGACTCTTCCCAGGAACGGGAGCCTTTGGAGTTCACCATTGGCACAGGCAGCATTATCCCTGGCTTTGAACAAGCGGTGATTGGCATGTCACCGGGCGAATCGAAAACGGAAGTGATCCCACCCGATCGCGCCTATGGACCTTACCTGGAAGAAATGGTCTTACAGATCGAACGTCAACAACTCCCGACCGATCTGGATCCGGAGGTGGGTCAGCAACTACAACTGCAACATCCCACGGGCGAAGTGATCCCTGTGATTATTACAGACGTATCATCATCCACAATCACTCTGGATGCCAACCATCCCCTCGCAGGCGAAGACCTCACGTTTGATATTCAACTGGTTGCGATCGCTTAATGAGCGATCGAGACAGAAGGCAGAGGGCAGACGAAAAACTATCTTCATGAAAGACCGAGTCTGGGTCATGAGGAACTTTCTGACTTTTCTGCCTTCTTCTCTCTGGCAAGCCTGTAAACCAAGTCCAGCTAGAGAACAGGAGTTTTTCCATAAGAGAAACTATGGTTCTGGATTTGGACAAGGTTTAAATCAATAACATTGAAGAATTTTGTGGGATCAGGTAGATGGCAAACTGATTGACTGACCAAAGTTCTGAAAGGCTCATGTCTCTGTTGTCAACTCGCCCTAAAATTTGGGGCTAACAGCGCAAGTCCGTTCGAATAGACTGAAACTCTTGTCCAGTCATCTTTAGATGACTTTGGCTATGAGCCAGGAAATTGATTTTCTGGTGAGGCAGTGGGTGTTCAGGAGATTTGTCAGTCAACCAGGATTGCAAATCATGATTTTGGTTCCCCCTAGAGCACATCCCGTTCAGGCATTGCGTTACGCTCTCTAAGATTTCTCAGTGACTGTCTGTGGATATAGGCCGAGTTGCTTGGCTAATTCCCGCGCAACATGCACCAGGAACCGGGCGGCATCAGGATTGTCATTATGGGCAAACCCGGAGGCTACTTGCACCATAATTTGTACCAGATCGGCATTCAGCAATTCAGGATGGGCATCTAGTACTTCAGGTTCCTGCCCATTAGGGCATTGCAGCAGTTGTTCAATCAGACGAATGTAGGGATTTTGCTGAAGCTCTTCCATCATTTTAGGAACCTTTTGGAGTAATGGATTCCTCCTATCCTACGGGAGGTCATTTTCAGCCTTCTGCCTGCTATTAGCTCAGTACTCGATCGCTTGATTTAGCCTTCTACCGTACTTTCAGAAAAAGTTCAGGTTGGGGGGCGGGAATATTCTGGTATGGTTTATGGGCATGAATAGAACTCAGCTCAGCGGATTGCCAACCTCTCATCCGGTCTCGTCCAACTGGCAGGGCCATCTGGAACTTGCCTATGGTCGTGTGGGCCAGGCCACGCAGATGATCCACAGCCATATGCAGGCTCCTTTGAAAGTGCAACGATCGCTCTATCCCGAAGGGGAAGAAATTTGCCATACCGTGATGTTGCATACGGCTGGAGGTATTGTGGGGGGCGATCGGCTAGCAGTCAAGGTTCATCTACAGCCGGAAGCTCAGGTCTTGATGACCACCGCCGCCGCCCACAAAATCTACCGCACCAATGGCCAGGAAGCCCAACAGACGAGCCAGATTCAGGTTGCCGCCGCCGCCTGCCTGGAATGGTTACCCCAGGAAACGATCGTATTTGACCAGGCTCTGTATCGTCAGGCAACCCGGATTGAATTAGCTCCTGGTGCCCAGTGGCTGGGTTGGGAGTTGACCCGCTTTGGCAGAACGGCACGGGGAGAGCAGTTTTTGGCTGGAGAGTGGCGATCGCACACGGAAGTCTGGCAACAGGGAAAACCGCTCTGGATCGATCGCCAGTGGTTGCCAGGGAGCCAGGAAACTTTTTACAGTCCGCATGGCTTGACGGGATGTCCGATCGTGGGCAGCTTTGCCTACATGGGCCAGGACGTGTCCCCCGACCTGGTGGAACAGGCCAGAGCGTTGTGGCAGGGCGATCGCGGTGAAGCAGGAGTAACCCGATTGATGGCTGGTTTACTGTGCCGCTACCGGGGTGCCTCTACAATGGCAGCACGCCAATGGTTAATCGCCGTCTGGCAACTGGTAAGAAAAACGTATCTGCATCGTTCGACTTGTATTCCCAGAGTCTGGCAACTTTAGCATCGGGAGTGATTGAGAATGCAACTCACGCCTCAAGAAAAGGACAAATTGTTAATTTTTACCGCGGCCTTGTTGGCTGAACGTCGCAAGGAGCGGGGGTTGAAGCTGAACTATCCCGAAGCGATCGCCTACATTACAGCAGCCGTGCTGGAAGGTGCGAGGGATGGCCGCAGCGTAGCGGATTTAATGAGCTATGGAGCAACCCTGTTGAAACGAGAAGACGTGATGGACGGGGTGCCGGAAATGATTCATGAAGTGCAGGTGGAAGCGACCTTTCCTGATGGCACAAAGTTAGTGACAGTGCATAATCCCATTCGCTAAATGTAGCCCATGCTCACCGATCGCCTCCTGTTGGTTCCCCACTGACAGATTCAACGCAGTGAGCATCAGCCAGAGAAGACGAAAGCACGATGAAAGTAGCTTTTGTCATCTACAAAGAAAAGATTTGTCAGCAAATGGATGATCAAAACAACTAGGAGATAGACAATGATTCCCGGAGAAATGTTTGTTGAAGAGGGTGACATTGAACTGAATGCAGGCCGAGCAACCGTAACAATCACGGTGGCGAATACGGGCGATCGTCCTATTCAAGTCGGTTCCCACTTCCACTTCTATGAGGTCAACAATGCGCTGCGGTTCGATCGCGAACAGGCTCGTGGGATGCGCTTAGATATTCCCGCTGGTACGGCAGTCCGGTTTGAGCCAGGCGATGAAAAAGCCGTCAATCTAGTTGCATTGGCTGGTAGTCGGGAAGTGTATGGTTTCAACAACAGAATTAACGGGCCGCTGTAGCCATCTCCCCATCTCCCCATCGGAAATTGAGGAACGGCATCGCAGTTACCTTGGCGACTGAAGTCGCGGCTATGGCGAGAAAACCTGCCGATGCAGGTTACTGAAAACCTTGATCGTATTGAGTCTGCGTCGACAGACTGGGTGAGTGTCGCGGTTTTAACTGCCAGATACTTTTCAAGCGCTCTCTTACTAACCAATTTCTATGTAGAAAACCTGACGAAACCCTTCAGAACACGCTAGTTTGAATGTGTGATTTAGTTTTGGATTGTGGGAGGGCTAACCCGTGCTCAATCAGATTTGGGGAAAATTAGGCAAGCTGATTGGCGGCTTATTTCTGGTCGGGGGGGGAACGGTATCTCTGGGCCTGCTGTTGGGAATTGCGATCGCCCATCCCAGTGGCATTCTGCTGACCTTTCTCCTGACTCTATTGGCCTTTTTTGGTTTGACTCCTTTAGCGTTGGGTGGACTGTTGATTTACACCAGCTTGAAAGCTGAGCATCACGCGATCCGCGATCGCTTCTTCTACCTCCTGCAGGCCAATCAGGGGCGGCTTTCGGTATTGGATTTTGCCGTCGCTACTCGCCTGGAACCCGCGATTGCTCGCCAACACATGGATGCCTGGGCGAAGGAATTTGCGGCTGAATTTGAAGTAACGGAAACGGGTGACATCTACTATCTTTTTACCAATGCTCCGATTCCCCTTCCTGAGCATCGGTTTCAGGCAGTTGGGCAGGCCATTCGCGAAGTCTGGCGATCGCTCTAATGTCTTCTTGCCCCGCCCATGTATCTCCGCACCCTTCACCTTCGCCAGTTTCGTAATTATATAGACCAGCAGGTAGACTTTTCAGCCCCGAAGACCATTCTGGTGGGGGATAATGCTCAGGGAAAATCGAATTTACTGGAAGCGGTAGAGCTACTCTCCACGCTGCGATCGCATCGTACCTCCCGCGATCGAGACTTAATTCGGGATGACGAACCCCTCGCTCACATTACGGCCTCCCTAGAACGGGAAATTGGCACCGTTGATCTGTCCATGGTGCTGCGCAGTAACAGTCGACGCACAGTCGCTCTGAATGGTCAATCTCTGCGCCGCCAATTGGATTTTCTGGGAACCTTGAATCTGGTGCAGTTTTCCAGTCTGGATTTAGATCTGGTACGCGGTGGCCCGGAACAACGACGCGCCTGGTTAGACTCTCTCTTGATCCAACTGGAACCAGTGTATGCCCATGTGTTGCAGCAATACGTCCACATTCTCCGCCAGCGTAATGCCTTGTTAAAAAAGCGGCAGGAGGCATTCAACAATCCGCTTGTTCCGGTTCTGAGTATTGAAGGGAATAAGGACGATCGCGACTCTACCCCCACCTCCTCACCGGCTACGGAAATGGCACTCTGGGATGCTCAATTAGCCGTAGCTGGAACCCGCGTAATTCGCCGCCGAGCCAGAGTAGTACAGCGACTGGCCCCCCTGGCGGCACACTGGCACCAGGCGATCAGCGGCCATCAAGAAGAATTAGCCCTCACCTACCACCCCCACGTTCCCATGGAACAGGATGATCCGGCTGTGGTGCAGGCCGCTTTTCTGAGTAAGTTGCAAGAGCGGGCGATCGCAGAGCAGCATCAGGGCACCACCTTGGTTGGGCCGCACCGGGATGAGGTAGAGTTTACAATTAACCAGACTTCAGCACGACAGTATGGCTCTCAGGGGCAACAACGGACATTGGTATTGGCTCTCAAATTGGCTGAGTTGAAGTTGATTGAGGAGGTGATTGGCGAACCACCGTTGTTACTGCTGGATGATGTGCTAGCTGAACTGGACTTGCACCGGCAAAATCAGTTACTGGAAACGATTCAGGATCGCTTTCAGACCCTGATCACCACGACCCATCTCGGTTCCTTTGATGCTCAATGGCTGAAGTCGTCTCAGATTTTTGCCGTGAAAGCGGGTCATCTCCTCGCCTCTCCCCTGCTTGAATGAGCGTTAGTTTGACAGACCTCTCCCTTTCACAGTACATGGACAACAACCTCGTCTTCCTTTCCGACTACCTCTCTGCCAGTTTGCGCTTATCCATTCCCCTGGCATTTGCGGCATTAGGAGGACTGTTTTCGGAACGATCGGGCGTGTTGAATATTGCTCTGGAAGGGATGTTACTCACAGGGGCATTTGTCAGTGCCGCCGTCACCTTTGCCAGCGGGAATGTTTGGGTAGGGACGATCGCGGCGATCGTGGTCGGCAGCCTGGTAGGGATCCTCCATGCCTTTCTGAGTGTGACGTTGCGAGTTGATCAACTGGTGTCGGGCTTAGCCATCAATCTGTCAGCCGCCGGATTAACCGCTTTCGGGGCGCGGCTCGTTTTTAACCTGGAAACCAGCCAAAAATTGGCAGGGATCCCAGCGATTGCTATTCCTGGTCTGAGCCAGATTCCCCTCCTGGGGCCGCTGCTATTTAACCAGGATCTGCTGGCCTACAGCCTGTTGCTGCTGATTCCGCTGATCACTTATCTGCTCTTTCATACCAGTTTAGGGCTGACTCTGCGGGCGGTCGGAGAATATCCCAGGGCAGCAGATACGGCGGGCATTCGGGTAGCCTGGGTGCGGTATGTCAGTGTTGCCCTCAGTGGCATCTTGGCGGCCTTAGGGGGTGCCTATCTGGTGCTGGTGCATGTCAGGTTTTTTACGGAAGGGATGAGTGCAGGCAAAGGATTTATTGCCCTGGCTGCCCTGATTTTTGGCCGCTGGCATCCGGTTTATACGGCCCTGGCCTGCCTGTTGTTTGGAGCGACGGAAGCCCTGCAACTGCGGGTACAGGCATTCAATCTTGCCATTCCCTACCAGCTACTCACCATGCTGCCCTATGTCACTGCGCTTCTGGCTTTAATTGGGCTGGCCGGAAAATCCACGCCCCCCGCCGCTCTGGGCATCCCGTATGTCAAAGAAAGCACCGATGAGTAATTGGCCTGTGAAGGTTTTTTAATTCTAAAACTGGAAATCCAAAGTCTTTTATTCTATGACTAAAGATGTCGCCCGGATTGGGGAAGGCATCTTAACTGAATAAGAATTAACATTTTGTTAAAGGCTTTGGCGATCGCCGAATCGGCGCAATACCGTTCAGATCAGTAGGAAGTTGCAATTAAGGGCAGGAATATGAAACGTCTAATAGCTCGGGCTAGGGGTGTGGAGTGCGATCGCACTGCCAGCCACAGGGTTCGCTCAAACAACTAACGGGGAACGAATGCAGTCCGTTGCCGAAACTCGCATTGAGTTTCTGTTGACTGAACCCCTCTCACTGGATACCTCCAGTCAGGCTGCCAATGCTTCTGCCAGATTCAGCATCTATGATGCCACCCGGTTTAAGGAGGTCACTGCCTCTTTACGAGTAAAACCAGGCTCTGGTAGCAAAATCCTCAATATTATTCCTCCTGGCCTGATTTATACTCCATCCTCCCCCACGATCGATAACCGGGCGATTGATTTCTTTCAGGTTCCTCCCCCGGATCCGAGCGTAGGGATCAATCTCAACACCCAATAAGCCTCCCTGATTACCGGAGAGACTGCCCTGTTTGCTTCTCCACATAGTCCAGAATGGCTTGATAAGTATTGGGATCACTTTGCTTTAATCACGATCGTCACCGTCCCATCCATCACTGAAAAGGAAATACGGCCATTCTGCACATAGCAAAAGGCGCTGACCCGATCCAGATCGACAAGATAGGTATTGCGATCGTAGGTAAGCTTAATCCAGTAAGCCACAATGTCGTAAGAACAAGGTTTCTACACAGGGTATATGATTATACTTCACCCCTACGAAACCTCAGCCGCAGAGATCAGGGATGAAGTTACTGGATGTACCTCCTTGTCCTGTGAAGCTTCCGCTAAAGAGTCGGTATAGGAGTTAACACCAGCTCCTGCCAGGGATTCCGGTTGGGTTGCTAAGGCGGCCCGAATTAAACCTCTGAATAAAGGATGGGGCTGATTCGGTCGCGATTGAAACTCAGGGTGAAACTGGGTGGCAATAAAGAAGGGATGATCGGCCAGTTCAATAATCTCTACCAGGCGGCTATCGGGAGAAGTGCCACTAATGGTGTATCCAGATTCAATGAACAAATTGCGATAGGCATTGTTGAATTCATACCGATGGCGGTGCCGTTCGTACACCACCTCTTCTTTATACAGACTGAAGGCCAGTGTGTTAGGAGCCAGACGGCAGGGATAGAGGCCCAATCGCATCGTGCCACCCAGATCGACTACATCTTGCTGTTCGGGTAACAGGTTGATGACGGGATTGTGAGCCTGGGGATTGAACTCCGCACTGTTGGCATCTTCTAAATGAGCCACGTGTCTGGCCCATTCGATTACGGAACACTGCATTCCCAAACACAGCCCCAGGAAAGGAATCTGATGCGTACGGGCATACGTGATGGCGGCAATTTTGCCATCCACCCCCCGAATACCAAATCCTCCCGGTACAATGATGCCGTTAACTCCGGTCAGATACTGCTCTGCCCCATGCTCCTCAATATCTTCTGAGTTAATCCAACGTAGGTTGAGGGCACTGTTCAGTTCGATCGCTGCATGGCGCAACGCTTCTACCACAGACAGGTAGGCATCTCCCAGGCGCACATACTTACCGACGATCGCAATCTCCAATTGGCGGGTGGGACGGTACAGTCGCTCTACCAGTGTCGCCCATTGCGCCAGATCGGGATCTCGTTGTTCTAATTGCAATAACTCGATCGCCTGGTTCGCCAATCCTTCGCGCTCTAGAATTAATGGCACTTCGTAGATGCTGGCGGCATCGGGTGAGGCAATCACACATTCCGGAGGCACATCACAAAAGTTGGAGATTTTTTCCTTGAGTCCCGATGGCAGAGGGCGATCGCTACGGCAAACCAGGATATCCGGCTGAATCCCAATCGATCGCAATTCTTTGACGGAGTGCTGCGTGGGTTTGGTCTTCATTTCTCCCGCTGCCGGAATCCAGGGAATCAGGGTGACGTGCATATACAGCACATTTTGTCGGCCCACTTCTTTACGAAACTGGCGAATTGCTTCCAGGAACGGCAGAGACTCGATATCACCGACTGTGCCGCCAATTTCAGTAATCACGACATCGGGAGAGGTATTATTAGCGACGCGCAGAATTCGTTCCTTGATCTCATTCGTGATGTGGGGGATCACCTGCACGGTGCCGCCTTCGTAATCTCCCCGGCGCTCCTTGTTTAAGACCGCCTGGTAGATGGATCCCGTCGTCACACTATTCAAGCGAGACATAGAGGTGTCGGTGAAGCGCTCGTAGTGCCCCAGATCCAGGTCAGTCTCGGCCCCGTCTTCCGTAACAAACACCTCCCCATGTTGAAACGGACTCATCGTACCTGGATCCACATTGATATAGGGATCCAGTTTCAGGATGGAAACTGAATAATTGCGTGATTTCAGTAACCGTCCCAGGCTGGCCGCCACAATCCCTTTACCGATACTGGAAACGACGCCGCCGGTGACAAACACGAATTTAGCCATAAAGACAACTGGGCCAAGAGAACTTACCCCGTTCATTCTGCCATAGTCTCTCAATTCTTTGCTGCTGCAATTTCATTCGCTGGCTACAAGACAAATTGCATACCGGGTAGAAGGCGGCAATTTTCAAACAACCGACGGTGATATAGTTGAATGCAACATTTTACATATCACGTTCAGCTATCAGTTCTTGCCATTAGTCATGCCTGAATTTAAATCAAAAATCTTCACTCTCCTGAATAGCAAAAAAAGTACTGATAGGACTATTCTTAATTGCTCCGTTCCTGACTTATTTTGAAGTTATTTTTTTGAACTATACAATTTCTTTTAACGAAGCTTCTACTGATTTTTCGAAACGGTTTGGCAAATTATTACCTGTTGTCGATCCAGCTGCCGGAAGCCAGCAGGATCATCCCTGGTTATTCCATATTGGCATAGCTTTGCGGCAGGGAGAAATACCGTTCATCAATTTGGATAATGGCTTGGGGGCATTTCTCCTAGAGTCCCTTCAATCTGGGGTGCTTTATCCTCCCAATCTACTCCTGCCAGTGATGGATCTATCTTCTTCCCAATTTTTTGATCTATTTCAGGTGCTGCATATTTTGCTTCTGGCGATCGGCTCATTCCTGTTATTCCGACTCTATATTCGCTGGCAACTGGCTCTCATTTTAGCCTGTGCTTTTTCTTTAATCACTACACCTGCTGTTTTGCCTTATTTAATTGGCAAACGGGAGGGATGGATGCAATCTGTAGAAAGCACGGCGCGATCGTCGTTTTCCATCAGTCCGCAGTGGTTATTGAGCTGGCTCATCCCTTATATCAATGGGTCGCATCAAGCCTACTATCGCTCATCTATCAGTTCTAACTTCGAGTAGGCCACCTTTCCGATTCATCCCCTCTTGCTGTTTCTGGCGATCGCGGGTCTAAGCATTCTGATCTTAAATGTCGGAAAACTCAACTTCAGGAAAACCAATCAGTATCCCAATCAGCTTGTATTTCTAGTAACCTTAATGGCCGGAATTTTAGGAGTTATCAATATCTCTAGTTTCAGTCCATTTCAGAAAATTATTGCGACTTTACCCTTTGTCAATACGATTCAACTCACCAAATATATTAATTACATTCATCTTTTAATCGCAATGAGTGCCGTTATTGCCCTTTCCTGGCTGATTGAGATGCCGCTCCTGCGCCGCCGTCGGTTGACTGCGCTGGTCTTAGCGGTTTCCACTGGATTAGTCCTTCTCGTCGTCCTGTTTCAAATTACCGATCCCGCCTGGAAGTTCAGATTCGATCAGTTTGATCAAGTCCTTATGGCTTGAATGGGATCCATCGTTGCGATCGCGGCTTGCGTCATATTTTTAGTCACTGATTCTGCTCGTCCCAGATGGAATGTGTTCATGGGATTGCTGCTGCTGGCTTCTTTGGGGCTGAAACCGTTTGGCTTCCCCAAGGCGCTCACCCCCTACTCCCCCTTCCCGATCGCAGGCTTGGATTTGGCTCAAGAACGGATTTTGTCAAACGCCGACACTCCGAATACGAATCTGTTAAGAAAATACGAATGGCTTGAAGTTTTTGACCCCATCTTAAATCAGGCGTTTGCAACATTTATGTCCAGTAATTTCTCTGTTTTAAGTGAGAGCTTGCATCTGCAAATTCCTCCAAATCAGGTGATTCAAGCAGAGCAAATTCCTCTACTGCGATTCATGGGGATAACTTCAATGTATGGTTAGTATGGTTACACGATTGAAGACAATCGCCAGATTAGTCGCATTCAGGAATCTTTCATCAGAATTAAAGATCCCCTACCCAGGATATTTTTGATTAAAGATGAGGCCGCGATCGTGGCTAGTTGTCAGACCAAAAACTATGCTCAAGCTGTCGAGTTGATTCAAGCGGGAATGGCCAGTAAGCCAGTCAGTGGGGTGCAAAAAGGAGTCAATGACTTACGTTTTACCCTCGATCGCCCCGGTGCTGGCACATTAGTCTCCTTGCAAGCTTTCTCACCAGGCCGGGAATTGGATGGTCGATCAGCCACTCCATTCTGCACAGTTTTCAATTCCTGGAAAGGCGATTTCCAGGCCAATCAGCCCTATCGGGTGATGGAAGCCAACATTCGAGGACTGCTGCACAATCCTCCGGGTGAACAGTTGTGGTGTTAAATTGCCTTAAACTGCAAATTAAACCTTGTCCAAGTCCAGAACCACAGTTTCTCTTATGGGAAACCTTCTGTTCTCTAGCTGGACTTAGTTTATTTCCGCATTTTTGATTCATTTATTGCCACAGGAGCTTAAATATGGCTGGGAAAACAATCCTCATGCTGGTAGGAGACTTTGTGGAGGACTACGAGGTCATGGTGCCATTTCAAGCTTTGCAAATGGTGGGACATACGGTACATGCTGTTTGCCCAAATAAACGGGCGGGTGAAACGGTACGGACGGCAGTGCATGATTTTGAGGGTGATCAAACCTATAGTGAAAGGCCGGGCCATAACTTTACCCTGAATGCCACTTTTGCCGACATGCAGCCAGAAGCGTACGATGCACTGGTGATTCCAGGAGGACGGGCACCGGAATATATTCGGCTAAATCCAGAGGTGATAGCGGCAGTGCAACATTTTGCCCAGACTGGTAAGCCGATCGCGGCCATTTGTCATGGTGCCCAGTTATTAGCTGCAGCAAATGTGTTGCAAGGAAAACGGTGTTCTGCGTATCCGGCTTGTGGCCCCGAGGTTATCCGTGCAGGTGGATACTATGCCGACATTCCGGTGCATGAGGCCGTTGTGGACGGCAATCTGGTAACAGCTCCGGCATGGCCAGCCCATCCTCGTTGGTTAGCCGAGTTCTTAACCTTGCTGGGAACCCGGATTGAGCATACGAAATTGGCGGTTGTGTAACTCATGGAGAAGGCTGCACTGCTAGTAGGTGTGAGTTCGTGCCAGATGGATTTACCACCTCTCCGGAAGGCACGAACCAACGGGGAGGTGTTAAAGCGAGCGCTACAAAGCATGAACAATGGGTTTCAGGTGGAAACGTTGTACGATAAACCCCTCCCTGAAATGGCCGAGGCGATCGAGCGGTTTTTCAGGCAACGGGAAGGCGACGATCAGATCCTGTTTTTGTTCTCTGGCTATGGGATTCAGGATGTGGATGGTCAGCTTTATTTTGTTTCCCCTTCTACGGCCCTAGATGAGTGGGGCCACTTGCTCCGATCGCGCACGCTGCCAGCCAGTTTTCTGCTCAATATTATGAACAGTAGTCCCGCTTGGCGCCAGGTTGTTATTTTTGATTGTTGTTTTCGCCTCACGCTAGGAATTGCACCTGACCAGCCAGAAGTGCTCATGGAAAGTATTTTCGATCACATGATTGGTAATCGTCGGGTCATCCTAACCGCAACTACCTATACCCAACATGAGCCAGAACCAAAGAGTTTAGATGCCTGGAGCTATACTCGATATCTGGCCGAAGGAGCCAGCACAGGCTCCGCAGATACAGACTGTGATGGCTCCTTAACCGTTAAAGAATTGCATTGTTACGCCAAGGAAAAGTTGCGGATTGCGGCTCCCGATCAGCATCCTCAGTTTTATGGCTCTGAAGAGACAGCCAACCAAATGGTCTTGCAGGTGCCTTCTAGAATTCCCTCTGTCAGGTACCGCCAGTTTTTGGAGAAAATTACCCAGAGCAGCGAAAGCGAAATTGATAAAACTGAATTCCGCATTCTCACCGGACGTAATTTGTTGAACGATTTCCGCCATCATTTGGGTTTGTCTCTACAAGATGCAACGGAAATTGAAGATCAAGTGTTACGACCCTGGCGAGAGCGGCAGCAGCGGCTACAGTTGTATCAAGAAAAGGTGTCTAAATTGATGCATAGGGGACAGGATGAATCCGAATGAACAAGCTTATGAGGCACTGAAAAGGTGGCAAAAAGCACTGAGCTTGACCGATAGTGATACGCAGTTGATTCTCCCCAGCCCCGGTCAGGAAAATCAGTCACCTGCAAATCCTAAGGATCTGGAGTTCTATAAGAAGCAGTATCAGGAGGCGATGGAGCGCGGATATCCCCTCTCCGATCGCGATCGCCAGGAATTGGAATCCTTACGCCAGGTACTGCATCTCCGAGATGAGGATGTCCTGACGATCGAACAACAACTCGCTAGAACCGTCCTGCAAACCAACGAAACTACCGTTGAGCCACCCCGACTTGTAACCGATGCGGCCAGTCCACACAGTCCTGTCCCAGCAGATACCCATCCTGCATCCCGCTCTGCCGATGCAGAGGTAGGGACACCTGAAGCCACAAATGCCATGCCTCAAAATGCTGCTTCATCCCCAGGTAATTCCAGCTTGGAGCAAGTTCTCAGCCAACTTCCCTCCAATGTGCAAGCTGTGGTTAAACAAATGCTGAAAAAGGAGGAGACAGGCATTCCAGGGGCTGCTGCTTCGGGGGAAAGGGGACAACAACTCGCTGCCCATCCAGGTGAATCCGGAGTTTCAGGGGCTGCCTCGTCTGAGCCAATGGGGCAACAACCCGTTTCTGAGCCGGCTGCCAATACAGAATTTGCCTCGTCTGAAGTGATCTCTCCCAGCCAACCAGACTTTCAAGCTGAGATGGCGGCTAACAACCCTGCGGAGCAACCCCCTGCAGAGGAGCCAAGGACGCGGGCGCGAGTGAAGGTCGATCGCCGTCCTTGGCTGATCAGTATAATTCTCCTGGGTATGACTCTAGGCATTCTGGCGGGAGCCTGGTTAGCGGCCAGAACTTATTTAGTGCCTCCTGTTAAAGATCCAGAGGCTGCCGATCGCTTCTTTCAGTCGGGCACTCAACAAGCCAAACAGGGCCGGAACTCGCAAGCGATCGCAGATTTGACTCAAGCAATTCAACTCAATCCCAACGACCCCAATCTCTACCTCAATCGGGGAGTGACTCATTACCAGGAGGGTAATCTCACAGCCGCCCTGGAGGACTACAACAAGGCCCTGAACTTAAATCCTAATTTTGCTGAAGCCCTTAGCAATCGCAGCCAGGTTTATGTGGCCCAGCAGCGCTACGATGAGGCGATTAATGATGCCAGTCGAGCGATTCAGCTCAATCCAAACCTGACAGAAGCTTACCTGAATCGGGGAAATGCCTACTTTGGCAAAAATAATTTGGATGGGGCTACTCAGGATTATCAAAAAGTTCTGCAACTGAAGCCAGACCCCGCCAACCAGTCCAAGGCTTACAACAATCTTGGCAATATTAACGCTGCCCAAAACCAGTTGGATACTGCTATTACCAATTACGATCAGGCCATCCTCATGGTTCGTGGTTATGCCGATGCCTTTTTCAATCGGGCGCTGGCGCTGGCAAGAAAAGACCAGTGCGCAGACGCTATTCAGGGTTTCCGGGATGCGGCGAATCTTTATCAGAACCAAGGTAATTCTGAGATGCAACGACGTGCTGAGAGAAATGTGCAACGTCTGCAGAAGTGTACCCCTGCTCCTGGTAGCTCTCCTCAGCCCAACTCAACTTCATCTGTTTAGGAGATGGGGGATGAGGGCTTGGAGAGGTTAGCTGGCATAGGGCCAGGTTCTCACAAGAAAAACAACCAGGGTGACTAAAGCCAGGACAAATTGGAGGAGTTTGCCTACAACACTGCCTACAACGATTCCGATCGCCGCTTTCACAGCTTGTATCACATCTCGACGGTACAGAAACTCTCCAATCGCCGCTCCTGCTACTGAGCTAAAGATAATTCCCACGATTGGCCCGATCGGCCCACCGATCGGCAGTGTGGGTAACAGCCCCAGCAGTCCCAAAATTAGTCCAACGATCGCACCAACCTGCCCCCACTGGCTGGCGCCAGCATATTTTGCTCCCAAATAACCCGCCAGAAAATCAATCCCAATACTGACCAGCAGCAACACAACTGCTACTACCAGGGGAATCACGGTACTTTGAGTAAACCCAGCGACCAGTGCCCAAATCAGAGTTGCCAGCGCAACCAGGGCAATGCCAGGAAGGGCTGGAACGATCGCACCAATCACCCCAATTACCATAACAGCCACCAGAATCCAGTAGATGGGCAGCAGCACAGAGGCAGAGAGAACAAGAGAAAGCATGCAGTTTTGAGTTCTAAGTTTTGAGTTGGGAGTAAAAAATGAAGAGTTGAGAGTGAAGAGTTTTGGCTTTCCTTTGTCGATGACGAATGACGAATGACCACTGCCAGACTATCCACTGCCCACAGAAATTTTCCGACTCAAAGAATATTCTAGTTTGTCTGCGATCGCGGCGATCCATTGCTCATCCTGGCGGGTGTAACTGCGGGGAGCATTGGCTCCTAGAATTAACACCCCTTGCTTGCCAACAGGCTGACAAATTACGCCCTGGGTATTTTCTGGCAAATAGTTAAACTCAATCTTACCGGGATAGGTCTTCAGCGCAACCAGATAGACAGGCTTTTGTTTCTCCACTACCCGTTGCACGATCGGGCCAGGAACGACCTCTTGCCGATCGGGTAAAATACCTCGCCGGAGTAACACCTCGCCATCATACCAAAGGACTAATGAACGGGTAACAGTATTCGTCAGTAGCAAATGAGAAGCCCAGGCCAGTTCTGCTTGAATAAATTCTGGTAATCCCGGTTTTAGCTCAAATCTTTCTTTACCGATTAATTCCACACTGTCGGGTAAGCGGGGCTGAATCTGCTGCCATAGCAAACCCGTCAGGATCAAAATAGCGCAGGCAATCACGCCCAGAACATCCGAGCGAGCCTGAGAATCGGTTAACTCAGGTGTGAACAAGCGGTTCACAAACAACAAACTACCTGCAAGACTGCCTACCACGATCGGTAGCAGCCTTAAAACACGATTTGGATCCGATTGAGCCATGCCAAAATTCCAGGAGCATCTATACTGAACTCTAGCGAATTTTAGTCCGCCTCATTTTTGTAACTCCTTAAGGATAGGCAAACTGTGCTGGATCTGTTTAATTCCACACTTACCTCTGTCTGGCTGACGATGGCCGGAGTACCGGATTCTCTCAATTCAGCCGTCACCGTCTTGCAAAACACTCCCTGGTTAGTGGCTCCGGGAGAGGAGGTGGATCCAGACACTGAAGCGATCGTGCAACGCTATCTCAAGGAATTGGCAACCAAAGGACTGTTAACCAACGCCCAGGGAGTGTGGCTGCAGACTGGGCCTGCATTATTGGCCAGCAATCAAGGAACGACACCGTTGCCTGCTGCCTCTTTAACGAAAGTGGCTACCTCACTCGTGTCTTTAGCAACCTGGAGGCCAGACCATCGCTTTGAAACGTTGGTTAGTGCATCTGGGCCAATTCAGCAGGGCACGTTGTACGGCGATCTGGTAATTCAGGGCGGTGGCGATCCGCTATTTGTGTGGGAAGAGGCGTTTGCCCTGGGGAATACCTTGAACCGGATGGGTATTAACCGGGTCATGGGCAACCTGGTGATCGTCGGCAATTTTGCCATGAATTTTGAGGTGAAGCCAGACAAAGCGGGGGAATTGCTGAGGGAAGCATTGAATGCTGAAAGCTGGTCGGAGGAAGCCAGTTACCAATATCAGCAATTGCCTGCTGCAACGGTCAAGCCCAAAGTGGCGATCGCCGGAACCGTTCAGGTTGTGCCAGGAAATGGGGTTGCCGGAAACCTGACTCCCTTGCTGCGGCACTATTCTCTGCCCCTCAGTCAGATCCTCAAAAACATGAACATTTACAGCAACAATGTCATGTCCCAATCGCTGGCCGATCTGCTAGGTGGTCATCAGGTGGTGGCTCAAAAAGCGGCAGAGCTATCAGGTGCCCCAGCTTCCGAAATCTTGTTGGCAAATGGTTCTGGGCTGGGAGTGGAAAATCGCATCTCTCCCAGAGCCGTTGCGATGATGTTTATAGCCATCCAGCGGTATGTCGAGGAGCACAACCTGACGATCGCCGACCTGTTTCCCATCTCCGGTCGAGATCATCACGGTACGATTGAAGCTCGCAAAATTCCCACAGCTTCAGTGGTCAAAACAGGCACGCTGAATGATGTCAGTGCGTTGGCTGGGGTATTGCCCACCCGCGATCGGGGACTGATCTGGTTTACGATCATTAATCGGGGCACCGACCTGGAGGATTTGCGGCAACAACAAGATAGCTTATTGCAACGACTGACCACCCGTTGGGGAACAGTTCAACCCACTCCTGCTGCGATTGCCCCCCGCCAACCTTTACAAACAGCCAACTCAGTCAGTTCAGAGAATCGCAACGAGATTCTTTATAAACCAGCGGTAGAAGTTGGCAATCCCCAGTAAGAGAGTGAGGATTGGGGGTTGGGGATTGAGAGAGAAACACGATGCATCGCGTCTATTACCACCGGTCAATGTATTGAGCAAACCGGGAATCAAGCCATGAGTTTGCGCATCTATGGAAATCGTCTGCTGAAAACGCTGCCGGGTCAAGATACTCGTCCAACGCTGGCCAGAGTCCGGGGGGCCGTATTCAATATCTGGCAGGGAACGATCGCAGGTTGCCACTGGTTGGATTTATGTGCAGGCAGTGGTTCGATGGGAGCAGAAGCCCTGTGTCGGGGAGCCGTTCGAGTGGTCGGAATTGAACAATCCAGTCGGGCCTGTGGGCTGATTCAGCAGAACTGGCGGCAGGTCGCAGGCGAGGGACAAACGTTTGAGGTCATTCGCGGTGATGTGGTCAAGAAGTTACCGACTCTGGCAGGCCAGACCTTTGATCGAATTTATTTCGACCCACCCTATGCCTGCGATTGCTACGAGCCTGTATTAGCGGCGATCGCCCAGTATCATTTGCTGGCTCCAGAGGGGGAACTGGCCGTTGAACACAGTCCCGATCGAGATCCCTTCTCAGTACCACCGACTTTGGAAATCTGCCGCCAGAAGATTTATGGCAACACGGCCCTCACCTTTTTCCAGTGCCATCATCCAATCAGGTGAGCCTCTATTCACCCTCCATCTACGATGGTTTGCTCCGATTAGGCGAAGTGTAGCCTCCGTCTTGGGAGCTATCTTGAAACTGTAGAAAGAGCAGCTTAAAGGTTTACCAAGCTTACCTCTTTCAACCATCGAGTGTTGGGGGCGACACTCGATGCATCCCTGAGCAAAGATGGCCAGTCAAACCCTGTTGAGTTGAGCTGCGAGCGAGTTTGGGTACTCTTAGAAAACAAGTTTAAGTTCAGATCTTGGTTCCGACCTCCTAGAGTGAGACTTCCCTGCAGCGGATGATCGCCGCAGGGATTTTTATTGCCCTCTAATCTCACCATCCTTAGGAGGCTTTTTGATTAATGGAACGAACGCTCAGATGAGAACATTTTGTAACATCACAATCATGCCAGTTCGTTTAGTATCTGGCGGTTAAAACCGCGACTACACTCACAGCGGCACGCTTTCAAGAACAGGCAATGGCTATGCAAATTGGCTTTATAGACTATATTTGCAAACCCTATGATGTCGAAACGCTGGAGGCTGCGATCGGAAAGTGTCTGGCGCATTCCCTCCCCATGGCGCCCAACGAGGTGACTGCTGTCACTGTAATTAGCTCCCCCTCTGTGCTGTAAAGTTGTCTTATGTACGATGAAGACGACGATTTAACATTCCTTAACAAGGACGATTTAGATAGCCCCCTGGATCACATGGCCCCTGTTGATGCCGAGGCAGAAGCAGCGAAACCGGATCCAGAGGAAATGCTGGCATTGCTAGAGTCGCCACAGACCAATCAGCGGATGTTGGCTGCTCGTGCCTTTTGTGAACTTCAAGACGAACGGGCGATTCCTCACCTGATCCGGCTGCTTAAGGATGGGTGCCCCCTGGTAAGGGTCAGTGCTGCCTATGGGTTGGGGCGGAATCCCAGTCAGGAAGCCGTTGATTCTTTGGTGGTTCAGTACAACCGTGATTGGAATGGGTACGTCCGCAAGGGCGTGGTCTGGGCCCTAGGAAATTGTCGCGATCGCCGCAGCCTTCCCACGTTGATAGAGGCCATTAAAACCGATATTCCGGCAGTGCGGCTGTGGGCAGCCAGTTCCCTGGCGCAAATGGCATCTGTTGGCTACGAGGCTGTGATTGCTGCTATTCCACCCCTGTTAGAAGCGCTGAGACGAGATCCGATTCCCGCCGTTCGCAGTAACTGTGCCTGGGCTGTCGGCCAACTATGCCGGGAATTGCCTTCTAATGTGGTATATGCTACTGCGATCGATGGGCTGCTGGAAGCGATCGTAGAAGATGAAGATTTGGGGGTTCGCGAAGATGCCAGAGCGGCCTTACTGCGAGTAGGGGATCCACGCGGACTGCAGCTGATTGAGGATCTGGAACAGGAAGGACTTTTGTAAGAGTTACAAGTCGGACATGGCCACCTACACTTAGAATTTAGAACTCCAAACTTACAATCTTTGCATGGCTAATTCTGACAGTTCAGCCTCTCCCATGGATCTGCTCAATGCCGTTCAACATCTAGTGGACGTGGTGGCACGATTGCGATCGCCAGAAGGGGGATGTCCCTGGGATTTGGCTCAAACCCCTGAAAGTTTGATCCCCTACGTGATTGAAGAAGCGTATGAAACCGTAGATGCAATTCGTAGTGGTGTTCCTCAAGCGATTTGTGAAGAACTGGGAGATTTGTTGCTGCAGGTAGTGTTGCAGGCGCAAATTGCCAGTGAGTTGGATCAGTTTACGTTGCGAGAAGTGGCCCAGGGCATCAGCGATAAACTGATTCGTCGCCATCCTCACGTCTTTGCGGATGTAGCTGTTGAAACCGTGGAGGATGTACACCGCAACTGGGAACAGATTAAAGCCGTGGAAAAAGGGCACGATCCCCAGGTTGTTCCACCCCTGAGTCAGAAGTTAAGCCGCTATTCTCGATCGCTCCCCCCCTTAATGGCCAGTATGAAAATTTCTCAGAAAGCCGCTGCTGCTGGGTTCGAGTGGGAAACCATAGAAGGGGTCTGGGATAAATTCAACGAAGAACTGGCCGAATTCAAAGAAGCGCTGGACAGCACGGACAAAGCCCATCAGGAAGCCGAACTGGGCGATTTATTATTTACAATCATCAACATCGCCCGCTGGCATGACCTCGATCCCAGCACGGCTCTGCAGGGCACCAACCAGCGGTTCATTCAACGGCTGCAGTTAATGGAACAAGTGGCCGATCGCCCTTTGGAAGACTACACCCTGGCCGAACTGGAAACCCTCTGGCAACAAGCCAAAGCGACTCTAAAACAGGCATAGTGTTAGTCATTGGTCATTTGTTTTGAGCCACTTGAACCCTTCCATCCACCTCATCCTGGTGCCCCAAGGGGCAGAATACCGTGCCGTGTGCCAGGGTTTACGCGGAGTCAGCCACCCTCCATCCGTGTTGCCTGTCCCTGCTGGGCCTATCCCTCTGGCGCGACATTTACAAAAGCTATGGGAAGTTGGAGTCGTGACGGCGGGGCAAAGTGTTCTGGTGATGGGAGTATGTGGGGGGGTAGCTCCAGATCTGGCCGTGGGCGATCGAGTCGTGTATCAGAACTGTGCCACTACCACAGAGGATGGTTCACGGCTGGAGTGCGATCGCGCATTGACCGAGCAAATCCACCAGCATCTGATGGGCGAGGTTAGAGTGGTTCAGGCTGTAACCAGCGATCGCGTCATTGCAACTCCGGCAGATAAACAACAGTTAGCCCAGCAATTTAAAGCTGATGTGGTGGATATGGAAGGCTTCCCGGCATTGTCCCTGCTGCAGTCTTGGGGAGTGGCTGTGGCAATGGTACGGGTCGTCAGTGATGATAGTCAGCACCCCATTCCCGATCTTTCCTCGGTCTTTGATGAGCAGGGTTCCCTGCGTCCTCTGGTGCTGGCTCGTGCTCTGATACGACAGCCGATCGCGGGCTTTCGCCTGATTCAAGGTTCCTTAAGGGGCTTCCAGCAGTTGCAAGCCGTAACCAGGCGTTTGTTTATTCCCAGGTAGCCGCATTCCGATCGTTGCCCATGAACAATTCACTGGTTCCTGATCTGTTACGCTGCGAAAAAACATGGCATTCTGAACAGATAAGCAGGTGGACACAATCAACTTCTAGAGCAGGATTGTCATTGGTCACTGGTCATTAGTCATTGATTATTGGCTGTTTATAAATGACGAAGGGCAAACGACAGTCTCATTTAGCATTTGTTCTTACCAACCTACCTAACGGATGCTGCCTGTTCATCAACTAAAAGACTTGAGATTGGCCATGACTCTTAGCCCAACACAGTCCCTGAATCTGGATGCCCTGATCGCTGATCTGGAAGGATTGGAACTGATTACCGATCCGGTGCAAGTCACCAAGCTTTCCCAGGACTATTACACCTACAGCCCGGTGTTGCAGGAAGCCCTGCACGATAAACGTGGGGATTTAGTAGTGCGGGCCATGAGTGAGGCGGATGTTCTACGGGTAGCCAAAGCGTGTGTGCGGCATAAAGTTCCCCTGACGGTGCGGGGAGCAGGCACGGGAAACTATGGTCAGTGTGTGCCTTTGGAAGGAGGGGTAATTTTAGATTTGTCGGGAATGCAGCAGGTTAAGTGGATTAAACCTGGCATCGCTTGTGTAGAACCGGGAGCAAAGTTAGCCGCGATCGACAAGCAAACCCGGGAAACTGGCTGGGAAATTCGTATGGCTCCCTCGACTTATCGCAAGGCAACGATCGGCGGCTTTATTGGTGGCGGCAGTGGCGGCGTAGGGTCTGTCACCTATGGGCAGTTGCGCGATCGGGGGAATATTTTGGCACTGCGGGTCGTAACGATGGAAGATGAACCGCAAGTGATTGAGTTGCGTGGGGATGATGTCTATAAAGTGGCCCATGCCTGGGGGACAAATGGTATTATTACCGAACTGGAAATTCCCTTGGGGCCTGCCTATGCCTGGGCAGAAGCGATCGTCGCCTTTCCCGACTTTATGACCAGTGCCCGGTTTGGGCAGGCTCTCAGTAACAGCGACGGCATTATCAAAAAACTGGTTTGCATCTGTGCCGATCCGATTCCCACTTACTTTGCCGCTTTAAAGGGATTTATTCCAGCGGGAAGCCATGTGGCCCTAGTGCTGGTAGCTGAATGTTGCCTGGAGCCGTTTGGGGAATTAGTCAAGGAATTTAACGGTCAACTCTGTTATCAGAAAAGTGCTCAGGAGGCCAGCAAAGGCATTACCTTGGTGGAATATTCCTGGAACCATACCACGCTCCATGCCCGCAGTGTAGATCCCACCCTCACCTATCTCCAAACCTTGTTCCCCGCTGATCCAGAACTCAAGGTGGTGGAGCATCTCTATTACCATTACGGAGATGAGGTGATGATGCATCTGGAGTTTTTGCGAGTTGGGGGTATGGCCCGTCCGGTTGGATTGCAAATTGTGCGCTACTCCACTCCTGAACGATTACAGGAGATTATGAATGATCACGAATCAGTGAATGCGTATATCTTCAACCCTCACACTTACATCCTGGAAGCAGGGGGAAGGAAGACCGTAGATGTGCAGCATTTGCAGTTCAAAGAAAAAGTAGACCCCTACGGTTTACTGAATCCAGGAAAAATGCGGGCCTGGATAGAAAAGCAGCACCCGAAAAGTTACTAAATCCTTACGGGATGTGTGCTTAACCTCTGATTGTGTTATGCTCGAGCGCAGTAAGGATTATTTTCGGTTGTTTAATTCGCTTCATAAAAGTTTGCGGCGGTTCTCCGAATTTAACTCTTCGTTTTTTTGACTTCGGAGATTGACCATGTCAGTTTATGTCGGTAATTTGTCCTATCAGGTCACTCAGGACGACCTCATTGAGACGTTTTCTGAGTACGGGAAGGTTGTCAATGTGCAGCTTCCCAAAGACCGGGAAACGGGCAGAATGCGGGGGTTCGCCTTCGTTGAAATGTCTTCGGAAGATGAGGAGACTGCTGCAATTGAAGCTCTGGATGGAGCTGAATGGATGGGACGCGACCTGAAAGTAAATAAGGCTAAGCCCCGGGAAGATAGACGCTCTTCAATGGGTGGCGGTAACAGAGGAGGTGGTAGCTTCGGTCGCAGCGATCGCCGCTACTAAATGCTTCAGTAATCATTTGTAGGTTAAGTTAGCAGAGCCTAACCCATGTTGTTGCAGGGAGTGGCGCATGGCTAACGTCACGCATCCTACATTTAAGCTCTGTCTATCTATCTGGCAGAAGGCTTCCTGTCGCTTTAATGTGCCTGCTGTGGCTTGAAGCTTTCTGCTTTGTCTTTGTTCAAAAATCAGCCCAATCATCCAGGAGAATTGCAACATGACTCAGATAGTCGTTGGAGAAAATGAAGGGCTTGAGTCGGCGTTGCGTCGATTTAAGCGGCAGGTTTCCAAAGCGGGAATTTTCCAAGACATGCGGAAGAATCGCCACTTTGAAACTCCCCTTGAAAAAGAAAAGCGGAAAGCGATCGCTCGCCGCAAAAAGCGGTTCCGTTAAGGTTATTAGAGTATTAAGCAGGTTTAGATCTGGTGCTAGTCCACGATAAAATAGAGGGCTCTACAGAAACATGGCAGTAGGATCCATGAAGCACACGTTATCAGTATTGGTTGAAGATGAAGCTGGGGTTCTGACCCGCATCGCTGGATTGTTTGCCCGTCGCGGTTTTAACATCGAGAGTTTGGCTGTAGGCCCAGCAGAACAATTGGGAGTCTCTCGCATCACAATGGTTGTTCCCGGAGATGACCGGATCATTGAGCAGTTGACCAAGCAACTGTATAAGCTGATCAACGTTTTAAAAGTGCAGGATATTACAGAAGTGCCCTGTGTTGAGCGGGAATTGATGCTGATGAAGGTCAATGCCAATAGCTCGAATCGTTCTGAAGTGGTGGAACTAGCTCAGATCTTCCGGGCACGAGTTGTCGATGTCGCAGAAGATTCATTAACTCTGGAAGTGGTGGGCGATCCCGGTAAGATGGTGGCGATCGTGCAGGTACTAAATAAATTTGGCATTCGAGAAATTGCCCGCACAGGTAAGATTGCGCTAACTCGTGAATCAGGGGTCAATACCGAATTTCTCAAATCTCTGGAATCAAAAGTTGAGGGAGTGGTTCGTTAGGTTCCACCCCTATTGCTATTCCCTCCTACCACGTCATTTATTGGCTAACATCTCCCTCACTCCGGAAATCCTGGGTTGCTTGAGACTGAAATCCGGAGTTACATAGAAGATCTGTATAGGCTGGAGAAAGGCGATGGCAGGACAGATTTTGGGCGATCGTTATCAGGTCGAACGGCAGATTGGCAAGCAGACTGGACGTTGGACTTTGCTGGCCCGCGATCTGCAAACTCAGGAACAGGTTGTCCTCAAGCTACTGTTTGTGGACGAAAACCTGGAATGGGATGATCTGAAGCTCTTTGAGCGGGAAGTTGAAATTCTCCAGTCCCTATCTCATCCGTCAATCCCTCGATATCTGGGATATTTTGAACACGAGTTGCCTAATGCCAGAGCACTGGTTTTGCTCCAGACTTTTGTAGATGGCAAATCCCTGGAACAGTGTTTGCAACAGGGGCGGTTATTCAGTGAAGCAGAAGCTAAGCAATTGGCAAAAGCACTTTTGAATGTGCTTATCTATTTGCATAACCGATCAACCCCCATCATTCACCGGGACATTAAACTCAGTAATATTCTTTTGGCAAACCGTCAGCTTTATCTGGTGGACTTCGGCTCGGTCAAGCGGATCTCCGGGAATGACACCACCGCTTTTACCATCGTTGGCACTTATGGCTATATGCCTCCTGAACAGTTTAGCGGGCGGGCAACCCCTGCCTCTGACCTGTATAGTTTGGGAGGAGCTATTCTGGCATTGGTCACGGGAACTCATCCTTCTAGCCTGCCGCGATCGGGAACTCGCATTGATTTTAGTCAGATTACAACCATCACGCCTGAGTTTGCCGATTGGTTGAGTTGGCTATATGAGCCAACCTTAGACCGTCGGGTCAAAACTGCGCAGGAAGCCTTACAGGCTCTCACTCAAGGACGGCAGGCTGTTTCCCCTAAGCCTGCCCCTGCGATCGCTCCCGTTCAGCAACCTGCCGACACTAAAATTACCATCACTAAAGAACCCACGTTTCTGGAAGTGAGTTTGCCCTCCCGTCTAGGACAAACTCAATTGCAAATTGATCAACAGCAGATTACGTTGACCAACAAGCGCTTAGGGATTGCTACAGGTCGGCCTCACGTCATCCCCCGTAAAGAGATCACTCGCTTAGAATGCCGTCCTACTCCATCCCACTCTGCATCTTCTGAAGAACCCTCTCTGACTTTGTGGGCAGGAACTCAAAAATATGAGCTGAAAGGCAATCCGCCCCTCACAACTCAGGAAATCAATTGGTTGGCTTATGAACTGTCAACCTGGTTAAAAGTACCTGTGGTGTAGGGGAGGGCGAGCAGTGGCAGGTGAAGAGATGATGGGATGACTGTCAAAAGGGTTCCTTACGCGGATTAATACAAACGGGTGATGTGCTTTTCCCAAATTGTCTCTGATAAATCAACAATTCACTCGTTAAAAAAGGTCGGAAATTGGATTGTCCCTAACGAGATGGAGCTAAGGTAGAAGTCATCCCTCATTTGTTACTGCGGGTAACAAATGAGGAATCAGAAGCGGGCTTGCTCTCAATCAAAAATGTCCCTGATTGAGGGAAGAAGTGGCACAATGATAAGTCTGTGAGTCGTGGCTAACTATTCTTGGATACCTCTTTTTCCTTCCAACTACAGACAACTTGCCGCCATACCCATGCCAGGGTTGGAGTTTTCTCAACACCACATGGCCCGGTAGAAACTCCCCGATTTATGCCCGTTGGCACATTGGCTAATGTGAAAACCCTTACACCGGATCAGCTTCGGGGGACAGGGGCACAAATGGTACTGGCCAATACCTATCACCTGCATTTGCAACCCGGTGAAGGGATTGTGGCGGAGGCAGGAGGGCTACACCGCTTCATGGCCTGGGATGGTCCCATGCTGACCGATTCCGGTGGATTTCAGGTATTCAGCTTAAGCGAGATGCGGACGGTCGCCGAAGAGGGTGTGACCTTCCGTTCTCCTCGGGATGGACAGATGATTCACCTCTCTCCCGAACGCTCTATTGCCATTCAGAATGCTCTGGGAGCCGATGTAATCATGGCTTTTGATGAATGTCCCCCCTATCCGGCCAGCCGAGAAGATGTTATTGAAGCTACAGGGCGTACCTTTCGCTGGTTGAAACGCTGTATTTCAGCCCACGATCGCTCCGATCAGGCATTGTTTGGAATTGTTCAGGGTGGCGTGTATCCCGACTTGCGAGAGTTTGCCGCCAAGCAATTGGCCGACCTGGATTTGATTGGCTACGCGATCGGCGGTGTCAGTGTGGGCGAACCCCCAGAACTGATCGAACGCATTGTCCAGGCCACCGCCCCCCTCCTGCCCGCTGAAAAGCCGCGCTACTTGATGGGTGTAGGAACGCATCGGGAAATTGTGCAAGCGATCGCCGCTGGTGTGGATCTCTTTGATTGTGTGATCCCCACTCGTCTGGCTCGTCATGCCAATGCCCTGGTTCAGGGAGAACGCTGGAATATGCGAAACGCCAGATTTCGCCAGGACTTCAGCCCCTTAGACCCCCAGTGTGGCTGCTATACCTGTCAGAACTTCACCCGCGCATACCTGAGCCATCTGTTGCGATCGCAAGAGCTACTGGGTTACACTCTTCTTTCCATTCACAACATCACCGAACTGGTGCAATTCACCCAACGAATTCGGCAGGCAATTTTGCAGAATTGCTTTATAGAAGAATTTGGACATTGGCTGAAAAGTTAAGAGTAATTTGAATGGGCACGCCACTCGGGCTGGCGATCTCGTCGATGTGTGGGCACTGAACAGTCAGGTCTGCCGCTCTGGGTTTGTCAATCCCAAATGGCCTCGCCTTATCCCAAAAACAATTTGTAGGCTGGGTTCTGGCTTTCATCCCAATAGCGATAGCCCAGTGTATCCAGAAAACTTTGCCATTCGGCCATCTCATGGGGGGGCACCTGCATGCCCACGACGATGCGCCCGTAATCGGCCCCGTTATTACGGTAATGGAACAGGCTGATATTCCAATCGGGACTCATGCAACTGACGAACTTCATCAAGGCTCCTGGACGCTCGGGAAATTCAAAGCGGTACAGTAGTTCATCATGAGCCAGGGCAGAATGGCCACCGACCATGTGCCGCAGATGGAGTTTGGTCAGTTCATCATCCGTTAAGTCGATCGTTTTGAAGCCGCACTGCTCAAAACTTTCCACCATGCAGGCGGCATCTGCCCGATTCTCAATCTGCACACCGACAAAAATGTGCGCTTCCTGGCGATCGGCAATCCGGTAGTTAAACTCCGTCAGACTGCGTTTGCCTATACATTCGCAAAACTTGCGTAGGCTGCCTGGCGTTTCGGGAATGGTGACGGCAAAAATAGCTTCCCGGCGTTCCCCCAGTTCTGCCCGTTCCGCCACAAATCGCAGACGATCGAAGTTCATATTCGCGCCACAGGCCACAGCCACCAGGGTTTGATCGTGGATTTGCTCCCGTTCTACGTAAGCCTTGGCTCCTGCGATCGCCAGTGCCCCAGCAGGTTCCAGAATCGATCGGGTGTCTTCAAACACATCCTTAATCGCGGCACAGGTATCATCCGTATCCACTAGGATGATTTCATCCACATACTGCTGGCAGAGGCGAAAGGTTTCTTCCCCCACTTCCCGCACCGCTACCCCATCGGCAAATAATCCCACTTGAGGCAAGCGCACCCGCTGTCCTGCCATTAAGGACTGCGCCATGGCATCGGCATCCACAGGTTCTACACCAATAATTTTGATCTCCGGACGAATGCGCTTCACGTAGGCGGCAATCCCGGAGATCAACCCCCCACCGCCGATCGCGACAAAAATCGCATGAATCGGTTGCTGCCATTGCCGGAGAATTTCCATGCCGATCGTCCCTTGTCCGGCAATCACATCCGGGTCATCAAAGGGATGAATGAAGGTCAAGCCTTTTTCCTTCTCCAGTTGACGGGCATAGGCATAGGCATCATCGTAGGTATCGCCATGTAAGATCACCTCTCCCCCCTGTGCTTTCACCGCATCTACTTTCACCTGCGGTGTGGTCACAGGCATCACAATCATGGCCCTGGTTCCCAGTTGGCGGGCACCCAGCGCCACTCCCTGAGCATGGTTCCCCGCGGAGGCTGCAATCACGCCTTGAGCCAGTTGATCGGGCGGCAACTTGGCCATTTTGTTGTAAGCTCCCCGTAGCTTGAAGGAGAAGACAGACTGCATATCTTCCCGCTTTAGCAGCAGCTTGTTATTTAACCGGGCCGAGAGGTTGGGGGCTACTTCCAGTGGGGTTTCTTGAGCAACATCATAGACACGGGCCGTCAGAATCAGTTGCAAATAATCACATAGCATGGAGGGTGATGGAGGATGCGAAAGGTTGGATGGAGTCCAATTTTACAGCAACGGAGGTTGTCATTCGTCATTTGTCTTTGGTCATTTATGCAGAGAGAGGGCACTTTCAAAACCAGCAAGCGATCGCCGGATAGAAAGGAGCGATCGCGGCTAGAAAGAATTTCACCTCGAACAAAACGGAAGAGATTGCTTAACAATTAACCCAATAATCGCTTAAGTTGTTTATACACCTCATCGTCATTTCGTTTGCCAACTAAAAGCACCCCAACTAAATCCTCATCAACCTTGAAGCGATAGACAATATGATACTCACTGCTGTCCACCCGGTAATAGCCAGGATAGTCTGAGAGTTCTTTGCTGTCCGATGGATGCAGATCGATATTTAATGCCATGACCTTCTTAGCAATTTGAGCTGCAATTTTCGGTTCTAATTGCTTTAGAAAGTCGAGAACAGTTTCAAGACCGTCTAGCTTCGCCATATTACCTGTTGTAATTCTCTATTGCAGCCAGACGCTGAAGTTCTGCCATAAAAGTTTCTGAACCAACCATAAAGGAATTGTTCAAAGCAGTTTCAGCCAATTGCCCTAAAGCAATTTCTTCTAAATTCGATAGCTGAACTATTAGCTGTTGGCAATCCTGAGCGGATAAGACAACATATTTGGGTTGAGTCCCTTCTGTCAGAAATACGGGTTCAACCTCAGCCTGCTCTAGAAGTTCTTGTTGGCGATCGCGGATTTCTTTAAGAGGGTAGCTCTGCATAGTACAGTGGCCTTGAACAATTTACCACTACTGTAGATTGAGAAAGCAACAGTTCTTCCCAAGTTGAAGTGCCCGCTCCACTAATCCTGAACTACGGCCGATCGTCCATTGGCTTTGGTCTTTTAGGTGATCATATATACCTAGTACACATCTGTTTAACTGTGAGATAGAGGACGTACTTTTGATCCATAGCGTGTTCAGTTGCTGATTCAGCACGTTTCCAGGCAAACTATAGCAGTCCTAAACGACTAATCGTACTCTCCCACCCAATCCCCTTTTTGCTATTGTCCTCTCCTCTGGAGATCGTTCTTCACAGCCGAGCTTTTACTAATCAGCTTGAAAATAAAAATAGTCTCAACTTCTGTTGAAGAAAAACGTATGAGGATAGGAAATCAAACGCTTTGGATAATTTTTCCTGCTGTGGGGTGGACATTACCTGAGAAGTTTGCTCCATAATTGCAAAATGGCTGAAGTTTTCACCTTTTGCCTTCTGCCCTCTGCCGTTTGTCTTTTAAGGAATGATCAATGGATCGATTAAATTTTCAAGTATTCCAGCAGTTTTGGACGATCGCCAAACCCTACTGGTTCGGGGATGAAAAATGGCAGGCCAGAGGCTTTTTGCTGGGAGTGGTGCTGTTGTTGTTGACCTATACGGGATTGAGTGTGGTGCTGAACAACAAGCGGGGTGTCCTGATTTCCGCCCTGTCTGCCCAGGATGAACCGCGTTTCTGGCAAGCGATTCTGATTTTTCTGGGCGTGCTGGTGGTCTATGCGCCGCTGTTGGCTGGATATAATTACCTGCGCGATCGCCTGAGTTTGCAATGGCGACGCTGGTTGACACATCAATTTGTTGATCGCTATTTTTGCGACCGGGCCTACTACGATTTGCAAATTACCCATACCGAAATTGACAATCCGGATCAACGGATTGCCGAGGATATTCGCAGCTTTACCCAGGAATCCCTTACCTTTCTGCTGGTGTTGGTGGAATCGGTGCTGGCGATCGTTGCTTTTAGTAGCGTTCTGTGGGGCATTTCCCGATCATTGGTGGTGTTTCTGGTACTGTATGCCCTGATTGGCACCCTGGTCACTTCAGTCATCTTTGGTAAACCGTTGGTGCGACTCAACTTTGAGCAGCTTAAAAGAGAAGCCAATCTTCGGTTTAGCCTGGTGCGGGTGCGGGAGAATGCCGAAGCAATTGCTTTTTATCGTGGTGAGGAGCGAGAATCCAATCAGGTGAAATATCGGTTTCTGGATGTTTTTGACAATGTAAAACGGTTACTGATTTGGGAATTAAATTTGAATGCACTAACGAATACCTATGAATTTATTCCCTTCATCCTGCCCGCTCTGGTTGTAGCTCCAGCCATTTTTGCAGGTGAGATAGAGGTGGGAAAAGTCTCTGAAGCGCAGGGAGCATTTATTCGCGTCTTTTTCTCGCTTAACGTGGTAGTAGCCCGCTTCCAGGCATTAACAACCTTTGGGGCCGGAATTAATCGTCTGTATACCTTTGCCGAATTCCTGGCTCAGCGGGAAGCCGCTTTAATCTCTGATACACTACCTGCTGCCACCTCGGATACATCCTCAAAAACACCAACCCCACAGCCGAAAATTCAAATCCGGCAGGGTGATCGGGTTGCCATCGAGCATCTCAGCTTGCAGACACCTAATTATCAACGCACCCTGATTGAGGATTTATCGGTCGAGTTATCCGCAGGCCAAGGATTACTGGTAATGGGGCCAAGTGGATGTGGCAAGAGTTCTCTGTTACGGGCGATCGCAGGCTTGTGGAATGCTGGCAAGGGGGTGATCGTTCGGCCTGAGTCTGATCAAATCCTGTTTCTGCCGCAGCGCCCCTATATGGTTCTGGGAACTCTTCGGGATCAACTCCTCTACCCCAATACTCACTTACAAGTTGACGATCAACACCTAAGACAAGTCCTAGAACAAGTGAATTTGGCGGGATTGGACGATCGCTTTGGGGGCTTTGAGGCCGAGGAAGATTGGGCCGATGTCCTCTCATTGGGAGAACAGCAACGGCTGACCTTTGCCCGCTTACTCCTTAACAAACCCCAATATGCCATTCTGGATGAAGCAACCAGTGCTCTGGATATCAGTAACGAAGAATGCCTATATCACCACTTACAAGCAATGGGCACAACCTTCCTCAGCGTCGGTCATCGCCTGTCCCTGACCCACTATCATCAATTGGTATTGGAACTTTCCCAGGATAAAACCTGGCAGATAAAAGCGTTAACTGCAGCAGGATAAGGGGAGAAGAGTAGAGATATGCCTAGTCCCAAAGCTGTTGTCTTACTTTCTGGCGGTTTGGATTCTGCCACTGCTGCGGCTCAGGCGATCGCGGATGGCTATGAGCTAATCGCCCTGTCGTTTCGCTATGGGCAGCGGCACGATCGCGAGTTGCTGGCGGCTCAGCAGATCGTTGCCCATCTGGGTATCCAGGAACACTTTGTACTGGAAGTGAACCTGGCGCAATGGGGCGGTTCAGCGTTAACTGATGCCGCCATTGATGTTCCGACGGCTGGGGTGCAGCCGGATGTCATTCCGATCACCTATGTACCGGGACGAAACACGGTGTTTCTGGCGATCGCCCTATCCCTTGCTGAAGCCAGGTCAGCCACTGCCATTTACCTGGGAATCAATGCCGTTGATTACTCAGGTTATCCCGATTGCCGACCAGAATATCTGGAAGCGATGCAGCATCTGGCGACTTTGTCCTCTAAAGCAGGACTGGAGGGAAACGCTCCGCAACTGGTTGCGCCCCTGGTAAGGGATTCTAAAGCTGATATCGTTCGCCGTGCCCTGCAACTGGGAGTGCCTATTTCCTTGACTTGGTCGTGTTATCAGGGAGGCGAGGAACCCTGTGGACTGTGTGACTCTTGCCGTATCCGCGATCGCGCCCTGATTGATGCCGGTAGATCCGATTTGGCTACAGCGATCGGTCAAAAGTTGCACTAAAGTTTCATCGCCTGCTGGAGTAGCTGCAGAATTTGTTCCAAATCAAAGTTGTCTAACTTCTCCAGCAGTAAGGTTGCTAACTGCGGCTCCTCTGCCGCTACGACCCCTTGCAGCAGCCCTGTCAACTGTTTACTGTCTAATTCCAGCGTCGCTTGATACAGTTGCTGCAATAACGATGGTGGCAAGCACCGCAGGGCCGCAATCACATCCAACTCACTGGTCACAACCGGGCTTTCCGTCGCTGCGGCATATACATACTCTACTGCCAGATAGGCCCTCATCTTCTCCAATAACTCCGCCTCCTGGAATGGCTTCCGCACAAAGTCATCACACCCAGCCACTAACACCCGCACCTGGTCTTCTTCAAATGCACTCGCTGTTAAGGCGATGATAATCGTCGGCACAACCTCTGCTCCACGCTGCCGTTCTCGCGCCCGAATCTGTCGCGTCGCTTCATAGCCATCCATCCCTGGCATCCGCATATCCATCCATATCAACTGCGGCTGCCACTCCTCCCAGAGCGCAATGACGGCTTCGCCAGTTCCTGCTGACTGCACCGCAAATCCCAGAGATTGCAGCAACTGCACCATCAGCAGTCGATTCGTCTCCGTATCTTCGGCCACCACAATTCGGTAGCTGGGTTGTTGGCCGCAATGCCCACGATCGCAGGCCCGCAAGTAGCTTGATACTCTGTCCCCTCTACTGGCTGAACTGGGATGCTAAAGCCAAAGCACGAACCAACTCCTACCGTACTGGTGACGCTCAACTCTCCCCCCAGCAATTGCACAAACTGGCGGCTGATCGACAACCCCAAGCCTATGCCTTCCTGAAAAGTCTGCCGCCTGCGGGATTGCGTAAACGGTTCAAATAAGCTTTCCAACTCTTCGCTGGCAATGCCAATCCCGCTATCGATGACTTGAAATTGCAGTTCCACTGCTGCGGCCAGTTTTCCAACCTGAGGGCTAACATGCAGTTCCACCTGTCCGGCGGGGGTAAACTTGATCGCGTTGCCTAGCAGGTTGATTAACACTTGCCGTAATTTGTTTTCATCGGTTCTGACATAGTGCGGCAGTCCAGTGTCCCGCTCAACAACCAGTTGCAATCCTTTCTCCCGCGCCCGCATCTGGAACATTTCCTCCAGCCGGTCGAGCAGCATGTATAAGTCAAAGCTACTCGGTTCCAAATGAATTTGGCCCGCTTCAATCTTGGACATTTCCAGAATGTCATTCTCTGAATGACCGAGCAGGATGAGTGCTGTTTCCCAGTAAATTAATTGACTACTCCCCGGC
>NZ_JBRAGO010000022.1:0-49535 GCF_052746595.1 Leptodesmis sp. | reverse complement strand
CTCAGTTCAGTTTTTAACGGGAATGGCTAGCTTGTTCAGGATTGACATCAGTCAAGGAAAATCTGAGTAGCTGAAAAACTACTCAGATTCAATAGATTGAAAATCAATCTGTTGTTGCAAAGAAATTACTTAGTCAATTGCTTTTTTGATGTTATCTTTGACGTTTTCAACAGAGTAACGAACTTGAGCTGCAGGGGTTCGACCAGGGGAAGACGTAGAACTGGTCATGCTGTTTGGTTCTGGAGGAAATAGAGCGCTACAGGAATGGCAGTTACAGAATCTTCAAATCACGGCAGCTTGCGGGACTAACTGATCAGTTAAGCCTCTTACTGTTTCGACCTACCGCAAGAGTAGCGCGGTTTTGGGGCGTTTCCTAGAGTATTTGTATTGCTTCAAAGTATCCGGTTTTTATTCCTTTTGTGATCTGGATCTCAGAAAGTAATGATTTACATCACTGGATTTGCACGTCAAAATCACAGGTGACGATCGGAAACACTGCGACCTTGGAGTGGAGTATCAATTAGCAAACCTAACCCTGTTAGACCCGTTGCACTCTGGAGTTATTCATGCAAACCAAATCTCAAGCTCATGTAGCGATCGCCCCCTCCTCAGCAGAAGCCAGTCCCCCATCCCTGAAAACTGCTGACATGATTGGGATCTTATTGCTAACAGTTCCCCTACTTGCGATATTAAGTGTTGTATCTTATCGCAACTATCGCGCCAAAACTCTAAAACAGCAAATTGCCACTTTAGAGCGGATCTGGAAGTTAAATTCTATTGAAAAAACTTCTTAATCACTCTGGCGACTGAAGTCGCGGCTATACCGAGAAAATCTGCCGACGCAGGTTACTGAAAACCTTAATTGTACTGAGTCTGCGTCGGTAGACTTGGTGAGTGTAGTCGCGGTTTTTAACCGCCAAATACTTGACCAAGGTTGAATTTAACAATCTCTTGTAGGAGTAGTTTTTGCTGTTTCAGTCTGGGTTCAATCCAGATTCAGCAGCAAAACCTGTCCCTTACTAGATTGATGGTTTATGGATAGCCTATCCCCAGACAAACACTTTGGCTTCAAACTCGCCCAGATCGGTCATTAAATTTCCCCCGCCAGCTTCCAGATCATAGTTACCTGTCCACTCATGCCAGGTGCCGTCAGCAGGGAAGTCAGGAATGGTATATCCAGCGAGAAATTGATCGGAAAAGTTAGCCACAACCACGACCCGTGATCCTTCATCATTCCAGCGAGTGTAGGCCAGTACCTTAGCCTCTGGATTTTCATGGAAGAACTCAATATTTTCTGTGTGCAACGCTGAGTTACTCTTCCGCAAATGAATTAGACCCTTGTAATAATCCCATAAGCTACGATTCAGGTCATTCTTCAGTAATGTCCAATCAATTTTGGCGGAGTCGATCGTCTTCGGTTTATATTCCCCAAACTCCTCACCCATCCAGATCATTGGCACACCCATCGCGGTCATCACTAACACGGCTCCCAGTTTACGACGACGAAAGGCAGCTTCATCAAAAATACCGCGATCGCCCAGTTCTGCCATCACATGATGGTGGTCATGATTGGTCAGATAATTGACAATATTGGTAGCCCCCATAAATCCCTGACGTTTCGCATCCAGACAATCTTTTAACTGTTCCAGATCAAAAGTTTTACCAGTGATGTGAGCTAAGACACAATGATAGAAACTGTCATGCCAGCATCCATCCATAGGGCCATCTATATTGGTGATGTTGCGAGTTTCAGGAATGTGTTCGGCAATGTTATAAAATGGCTTTTCGCCTGCTGTCTGTTTTGCTTCCTGAACAATCCAGTGCATGAAATCATAATTAGCAATCTGGCGGGCAGCATCGTAGCGAATTCCGTCAATGTGAAAATCTTTAACCCAATAGCGCACTACATCCCCAATAAAACGACGCGCCGGATAGGTGTCTAAATTTTCGTCGTAATGCTCGTAATTGAACTCTGGCCCCCAGTTGTTTTCAGGATCGCGGGGGTCATGGTGATACCAGTAATCATGATCAATCTGAGTCAGTGGGCAGGAGGCTTCCGAATGGTTATAAATCCCATCCATAATCACTCGAATACCCCGACCGTGACATTCATCAATCAACCGTTTTAGATCTGCCGTGGTGCCATAGCTGGATTCTGTAGCAAAGAAATGTCGGGGATTGTAGCCCCAACTGTAATCACCGGGATACTCCTTGACGGGCATGAGTTCGATCGCATTAATCCCCAGTTCGCACAGGTAATCTAACTTCTCGATCACATGCTGATATTTCCCCCGTGCTTTGCTATCGGCTTCACCACCAGAAAAGTCAGCCACATGCAACTCGTAAATGACTAACTCGTGATCAGCAGGCAATGGATGATCATCATGCTGCCAGACGTAAGTATCGACAATTCGCTCTCCATCTTTAATGCGAACAATGCCGTTTTCTTCCGAACTCTGTCCATCTACATCGGTGGCATAGGGATCGGTCACATCCACCCATTGATCCGGTTCAAAAAACCAGGATTTGGATTGTACTCGAAACTTGTATTGATAAACGCCATCCTCTAAATCTACGGTGACGCGAAAGTAGCCATCGTTTTCTTTTTTCATGGGAATCTCTTCCCAATTAGAAAAGGAGCCGACCAGGACAGCCCCCTGGTTGTAGGGGGCGAAAAGATTAAACTCGATCGGGTTTGCCATAAAAACTCCTGGTAAATTGCTACTTTCAGGAGTATTTTCAGTTCATTGAATGTTTTTTTACATCTAGCAAAGGGAATACTTCTCAAGATGGAGTCTCTATTTTTGTGATCAAACTAATGAAGGGTGGAAGAAACTGCATTCCTTGTTGGATAATCCTGGTTTGAAGCCTGATTGTCCCCCAAAAAACGATCTGTGGCTAAAGCGGTGGTCATCACATCCCCATTACTCAGGGAGCGTTGGCAAAGCAGAAAGTTTATCTGCCCAACCCGCCCCCTCCACATATAGAGTTTATTGCACCGTGCCGCGTAACGCCTCTGCATCGATCGGCTTAATCAGATACAGGCGCACCAGATGCCCCAGGATGCTGAGAATTAAAGGCAACTTGCGTAGGGTTTTCAGGAACTTGGGCTGAGAACTGGCATCAATCTGGCCGATTTGCAGATTCAACTCCGCGCACTTGTGCAGGCGAGGATAAAACTCTGGATGCTCAGTATTAAGAACCACTGGGAAGGCTCGGAGTGAGGTGGCGTTGGTCTGACGGACAACTTCCTCGTCAAATTTGGTGGCATCCAATCCCAGGGCATCGTAGAAGCCAGCGCGTTCATGCACGGTCAGACTGTGGGTGGCGAAGACAGTGAGCAGGAAGAAACGGCTCCATAGGCGGGATTGCCAGGTGTTCCAGAGCTGGGGTTGCGATCGCAATAACGCCTTGAAAATATCCCCATGACGATTTTCGTCCTGACACCAGCTTTCAAAGTAGCGAAACAGGGGATAGAACTGATGCTCTGGATGTTGTTCCAGGTGACGATAAATCAGAATGTAACGCCAGTAACCAATTTTCTCAGAGAGATAAACAGTGTAAAGAATCCATTCCACCGGGAAGAAGGTATAGGTACGGGCTTTGGTAATGTAGCCCAAGTCCAGGGATTTATTAAAATCGCCCATGCATTTGTTCAAAAATCCGGCGTGACGGGCTTCATCCCGTGCCATCAGGTGAAAGATTTCGGCCAGCAGGGGATTGCGATCTTTGAGTTTGCGAGACAGTTCTTTGAATAACAGAAAACCAGAGAACTCAGAGACACAGGAGCGTTCCAGATAATCGATAAACGCCTGGCGGGTCTTGCCATCTAGATGATCCCAGGATTGCTCAAAGGCTTCATCCCGCACGAAATGGTGACGGTTGTAGTCGGCCCGCATTTCGGCCAGCATCGCTTCCAGTTCGGTGTGTTGCGCTGAGAGGTCTAAATTGGCGGCAACCTCAAAATCGGTAGTGTAAAACCGGGGGGTGAGGATGTTTTCCTTGGCGATCGCTTTGACGCTGGACTTGGGAGTCTCCTGGGCGGGTTTGGGCAAGGAATTAACCATGTTTTCGTTAAATCAAAACTCAATAACTCAAAAGTTATAATAACGAGGGACATTTGACTAGAACCTTCAAAACTTTTTACGGCAAGTGTTAAGGACTGCGAGACTTCGTTAAGTTATGAAAACTTTATTCGCTTTTTGATTATCCATCGCTTTATAGTTATGAAGCTTTGAGTTTCAGGGCCTTGAGATTTGAAGCCGCGAAACAATCCTGGCCCATCCTCCAAGCCCATTCCTCCTTACATTGAGGTGATTTCAACATGAGTCAGAATTTATCCACTCGTCTGCGGGAAGGTACCCAACATTCTCATACTGCTGCAGAAAATACCGCCTTCATGAAGTGCTTTTTGAAAGGGATTGTTGAACGGGAACCCTTCCGCAAACTACTGGCCAACCTGTATCTGGTTTACAGCACTCTGGAAGAAGAACTGCAACGCTACCAAAACGACCCCGTCATTGGTCGGATGTATTTCCCGGAACTGAACCGTAAAGCCAATCTAGAAAAAGACCTGGCCTATTACTATGGTGAAAACTGGCGCGATCAAATTACGCCGTTGAGTGCGGGTCTGGTCTATGTAAATCGCTTACGAGAGATTGCCAATACGGATCCAGCACTGCTGGTGGCTCATTCCTATGTGCGCTACATGGGTGATTTGTCCGGTGGTCAAAGTTTGAAGAATATTGTGCGATCGGCCATGAATCTGCCCCCGGATCAGGGTACGGCTCTACATGAGTTTGAGCAAATTCCCACGGTAGAAGCCAGACGCGCTTTCAAGGAACGTTATCGTCAAGCCCTCGATTCTATGCCTGTAGACGAAGCCACGATCGAACGGATTGTAGAAGAAGCAAATTACGCCTTCAAACTCAACCGCGATGTGATGCATGAACTGGAACCAGATGTGAAAGCGGTGATTGGCGAACACACCTTCGATTTGCTCACTCGTCAAGATCGTCCGGGAAGTACGGAACGTCGTCCCGCCGGTACAAGTGTGGCTCTAGTCGCTTCGGAATAAAACTGACCCTCACCCCCAACCCCTCTCCCCGTGGGAGAGGGAAGTCAATAACCGTGAATTTGCAGGGACGAGTTTAGCTAGCCAATTGACACCACGCAGAAATTTGGTAACGAAACCCGCCCCTACATAACCCCTAATTCCTAATCCCTAATCCCCAATCCCTAATTCCTAATTCCCCCTCCCCTCAAACCATGAAACTTCTACCACAAACTGTTCAATTTGACTCTGAGTTATTGCAAAAATACGATCGCCCTTTACCGCGTTATACCAGCTATCCCCCAGCAACCGAATTAAAGCCTGAGTTTGATGAATTGGATTTTAGAACGGCGATCGCGGTAGGGAATCACAAACAAACGCCCATTTCCCTCTACTGCCACATTCCGTTCTGTAAGACAGCCTGTTATTTCTGTGGTTGCAACACGATCATTACCCAGCGTCGAGAACTGGCAGATCCCTATTTAAATTACCTGACCCGTAATATTGAGCAGGTGGCCAGCCTGATTGATGGTCAGCGAAAAGTGCATCAACTGCATTGGGGCGGTGGTACTCCCAATTATCTCAACTTAAGTCAGATTGAATTTCTCTGGAATACCCTCAATCGTCATTTCAGTCTGGATCCGGCTGCAGAAGTTTCGATTGAAATTAATCCCCGTTATGTTGATAAGAACTACATCTTTTTCTTAAAGAGTCTGGGCTTTAATCGAATTAGTTTTGGCATTCAAGATTTCAATCCTGAAGTACAGGCAGCAGTGAACCGGATCCAACCAGAATCGATGCTGTTTGATGTCATGAGTTGGATTAGGGAAGCTGGATTTGAAAGCGTTAATGTAGATTTGATTTACGGGCTTCCCCACCAAACTCTATATACGTTTAAGGAAACTGTTCGGAAAACAATTGAACTCAATCCCGATCGCATTGCAGTCTTCAACTTCGCCTATGTGCCCTGGATCAAACCGGTTCAGAAGAAAATTTCTCAGGAAGCCCTGCCGCCTACATCTGAGAAGCTAAAGATTTTGCAAATGACGATCGCTGAACTAACTGAAAAGGAATATGTTTTCATCGGCATGGATCACTTTGCCAAGCCAAATGATGAACTGACGATCGCCCAACGGGCTGGAAAACTCCATCGTAATTTCCAGGGTTATACCACCAAGCCAGAATCCGACCTGTTTGGTTTTGGGATTACCTCAATCAGTATGTTGCATGATGTATATATCCAGAATCACAAGCGGTTGAAAGAGTTTTATGGGGCGATCGATGAGGGCAGGTTACCGATCGAGAAAGGCGTAACACTCAACCAGGATGACATTATCCGTCGCACGATCATCATGGAATTGATGTGTCAGTTTCAGTTAGCCCAACAGGATATCGAAGAGAAATATCATCTGGGCTTTGATATTGACTTTGACGATTACTTCTGGCGTGAAATTCCCAAACTCAAAGCATTAGAAGCTGATGGACTGGTAAAGTTATATTCCGATGGCATTGAAATTACCCCCATTGGTCGTCTGTTGATTAGAAATATTGCCTCTGTATTTGATGTCTATCTCGGTGAACACAAAGCCGGAACCTTCTCCAAATCGATTTAAGTTGACCTCTCCCTAAATCCCTCTCCTAAAGGAAACGGACTTCAAACTGAAAATTTTCATGGCTCCTCCCTTTCTGTGTCGGAGAGGGAGGTTGGGAAGGAGAGGTTTGTCGAACTTATGCCCATCTAAGAAAAGGAATCACAGAGGAGTCAATTATGCGGATTATGATGATTCAGCCTAACTACCATTCGGGAGGGGCTGAAATTGCGGGAAACTGGCCTCCGAGTTGGGTGCCCTATGTAGGGGGAGCGCTTAAGACGGCTGGATTCACCGATATTCGCTTTGTCGATGCGATGACGAATCATATCGAAGATGCAGAACTGGCCACCATTCTTCGCGATCATCAACCGGATGTGGTGTTAGCGACAGCCATCACACCCATGATTTACAAGTCGCAAAGCACCCTCAAGCTGGTGAAAGAAATCTGCCCTGAAGCCACTACGATTATGGGGGGCGTGCATCCTACCTATATGTATCGGGAAGTGCTGGGTGAGGCTCCCTGGGTCGATTACATCATTCGCGGAGAGGGAGAAGAAATCGCCGTAAACTTGATGCGATCGCTGGCTGCAGGAACCGATAAAAGCGATCGGGCCAACATTCTCGGTATCGCCTACCTGGAAAATGGTCAGGTCGTTGCCACTCCCGCCCATCCGCCCATCAAAGACCTGAATACTCTGACTCCTGACTGGAGCCTGCTGGACTGGAAGCGATATATTTACACACCCCTCAATACGCGAGTCGCGGTTCCTAACTATTCCAGAGGCTGCCCCTTCCGCTGTCGCTTCTGTTCGCAGTGGAAATTCTGGCGCAAATACCGCTCGCGTTCTCCCAAGAACTTTGTGGATGAAATCGAAAAGCTGGTTAAGGAACATCAGGTTGGCTTTTTTATCCTGGCCGATGAAGAACCGACGATTAACAAATCTCGATTTATTGCGCTCTGTGAGGAACTGTGCGATCGTAACCTGGGCGTTCACTGGGGCATCAACACCCGCGTAACAGATATTCTCCGGGATGAAAAAGAACTGCCCCTGTACCGGAAAGCCGGACTGGTGCATGTGTCTCTGGGAACAGAAGCAGCGGCTCAGTTAAATCTCAACCTGTTCCGTAAAGAAACTACTATTGAAGACAACAAACGGGCGGTACGGCTACTGCGAGAAAATGGCATTGTGGCCGAAGTACAATTCATTATGGGCTTGCTCAATGAAACGCCAGAAACCATTGAGGAAACCTACCGTATGTGTCGGGATTGGCAGGCTGACATGACCAACTGGAATATGTACACGCCTTGGCCCTTCTCTGAGTTGTTTCAAGACCTGGCAGATAAAGTTGAAATTCGCGATTACTCCCATTACAACTTTGTCACACCCATCATTAAGCCCGATAACATGACACGGGAAGAGGTCTTGAAAGGAGTGCTACGGAACTATGCCCGCTTCTATACGAGAAAGATGATTGAATACTGGTTTGAAAAAGACCCGTTCAAACGTCGTTACTTACTGGGATGTCTCTGGGCCTTTGTCAAGACTACGTTGAATAAACGCTTCTACAATCTGAAACGCATCAAGCAGAAAGGATTACATACCGAAATTGAATTTGGCTTTGATGAATCCCGTATTCTCAGTCCTGAACAAATGGCTGAACTGAAACAGAACCGTCTGGCGGATGTTGATTTTGTTGGCACCATTTCCGCCTGCGGTGGCCCCAACGACCTCCCAGAAATTCCAGACAGCCAGCATGAACAGCCGCATGAATATCAAGAAGATTCCCAGGAAGTTCCCATGATCAAAATCTAAACCTGAAAACCACCCACCATCCCGTAGGGACGCAGCATTGGACTATGAAACTCCAGAATCAATTTGAAGTCATCACCGAATGCTACACCCTCACACCCCACCCATCAGTTCTGCAATCCCGGAGGACAACCATGAGTGATATTCAAGTCATTCTTGTTGAAGATGATGAGCAAACTCGCGTTAACTTACGAGCCGCCTTACGCGCTCAAGATGGTATCGAGGTTGCTAGTGAAGCTACCAACGGCACAACTGGATTAGTTTTGTTGGAATCGATCGATGTTGATGTCGCGATCGCCGATTCCAGCCTTCCCGACATGGATCTAGCTGAATTCGTCACCCAGATGCAAACGGTTCAGGCCGATTCCTGCGTTACTCAATCCAAATTACTGATCCTGCTGGATCCCGCTGACCGCTCGACCTGGGAAACCGCCCTTACCGTTGGAGCCGACTCCTACTGCCATAAGGATGCCCCCATTGAGCAAATCGCTGCAGCCGTTAAGCAAACTTATGCTGGACAGAGTTATCGGGATCCGGCGATCGATCTGGTAATGCTAACGTGACTCGATTTTAGATTTTGGATTGGTAGATTGGTAAGATGCTGTTAGCGTAACGTAACGCCCATTGTGTTTGTTGTGTTTGAGGAGTGTTTTTGAATGACTGCTGAAGTGCTACCCAACCCTGTGAATAAACCCACCCTGAATTGGGTTGCGGTCATCTTTTTTTCTACAGTTCATCTGCTGGCATTGTTATCGTTCTGGTGCTTTTCCTGGTCAGCTTTAGGAGTCACCTTATTACTACACTGGTTTCTGGGTAGTATTGGAATCTGTTTAGGCTATCACCGCTTGTTGAGTCACCGCAGTTTTCAGGTGCCGCGCTGGTTAGAATATACGATTGCTCTCATCGGTGCAACAGCTCTGCAGGGTGGTCCTATTTTCTGGGTCGCTGGACATCGCCTGCATCATGCCTACACTGAAGACGTGGACAAAGATCCCTACTCGGCACGACGCGGGTTCTGGTGGAGTCACATGCTGTGGATTTTCTATCCCAATCCGGAATTTTTTGAGGACAGTCATTACAAGCGCTATGCTCCTGATCTGGCTCGTGATCCATTTTACTGCTGGCTCGATCGCTACTTTATCCTGCTGCAAATCCCGGTGGGAATTCTGCTATATGTCCTGGGAGGCTGGCCATTTTTAATTTATGGAATGGCCTTAAGAGCCGTTCTTCTCTGGCACAGCACCTGGTTCATCAACTCTGTAACGCACATGTGGGGCTACCGCAGCTTTGAGGTAAATGACAACTCGCGGAATCTCTGGTGGGCCGCGATTCTCACCTATGGCGAAGGCTGGCACAACAATCACCATGCTTTTCCCAATGTGGCGAAAGCTGGATGGCGCTGGTGGGAAATTGATGTCACCTGGTGGGCGATCGCTCTACTGCAAATGCTTGGTCTGGCTCAAAAGGTTAATTTGCCGCCCACCGAACGGTCTAGCTAAGGGGCAGGTATCCGTCATTCCTTCCTTTCTGTTACCAGTGTCAGACTTACCCACTCCCCTTTGTCGTTGTAGCTACGTACCATCCGTTGCCGCAGATCAGGTTGAATCAGCCAGCCGACTTCCAACACAAAGGGGTAGCCTGGTTTGATGTGAGTGGGACAGTTGCAGGAAGCCCCATCAGATAGCAGAAGCACTTGAAACTGTTGAGTACTTTGTTCAAAGCGCAAAATTGAGCCTTCTATGGTGGCTGTAGAGGTCAGGGTTTGTTCAGTGGTGCCGGTCTTAAAGGATAACTGCTGGGTCAACCGATGAGGCTGCTCCCGTTGAATCTGCAGAATGGTTGAATAAGTTGTTGACGGTCGAAAATCCGGATAGAGGGTGATGGCTTCCCCAATCCAGGTACCGAAAAGATCCGCTACGGTCAGGGGAGGACGTTCTGGCATATCAGTACCGACTCGTCGTTCGCGAATCAAGGTGAGTTGATCGAGTTTACTGTCACGATTAAATAGTTGCACCAGACGCAGGCGACGATCACCCCAAATCAACCCCAGTTCACAGCCAAACTCCGAGAAGGGGCCAAATTGGATGGAACCTTGAGAAAAGGCACCATTGTCAAAAAACAGAACTCCCCGACCCAGCGTACTGTATTCCAGCACCTTCTCATTCGGCTCTGGGGCTAAACGACGCACAATCTGACGCATCGTTTTGTTCCCGTTCAATCCCTCAAAGGAAACCAGGGTTGGCGTATCTTCCAACTCCTGTCCCTGGGGAGACAGGCGGGTAAAGGAGCCTTGCCATTCTCCCAGGTTTTCAAATAGGCAGTTCCATTGGGGTTTCATGGGGTGAATGGGAATTAGGAATTAGGGATTGGGAATTAAGAAGTGGGTGAAGGAGATCAGGGAGCGGAGAAGGATGGATGGAGATGAAGAGGGTAGGGAAGATGGAAGGGGAGACTTTTACTGCCTTGCCTTCCCTATTTCCTCCATCTTCTTCATCTCCCCCAACCCCATTGACTCGCTTTAGGCGATCGCTAAATCCGCCTTCACATCCTGGCAGTAAGCGTCATACACGCCATCTAGGAATTGCCAGAGGGCATCAGCCGCTTGTGCCGCCACATTCAGGACTTCGGCCTGCTTTTCGGGGGTGTCAGCGTACTGCTCGATCAGCTTCAGTTCGGCTTCGGAGTGGTACTCATCAGCGGACTGGTGCACGGTGAAGAAGCGGTATTCTTGCGGGTTGGTCATGCCATAGAAGCGCTGCAGGCCATCAATCTTGGTGGTGGCTACCGCTGGAATTTGCGATTCATAGGCATAGAGAGCGGCCAGACCTGCGTAGAACGGAGAATTTAAGCACAGGCGGCGAAAGGTAGAGATAAGATTTTCCGTGGTCGGCAGGGCAGGGGTTGCAGTGAGTTCGCTTTCCGTAGCTCCCAGAGCTTCAGCAAACCGTTGCCACAGGGCAGGGTGATTTTGAGTTCCCCGTTCTTCTTCGATCAGATTTTCCAGAATTTCCTGGCGCATGGCGATCGAGGTGCCTACGTGAGGGGTATTGAAATGAACGGCACTAACATAGGTAGGAAAGGCCAATACGTTCTGAAAGTATTGGATGGCGTAGTGCTTCAAATGCTCACGGGTAAGTTTGCCTTCTGTCCAGGCGACATAAAAGGGATGCTTGAGCAGATGCTTTTGTTCCACAAGGGACTGCAATTGTTCACGAAGCACCATGATTCCTCCAGTTCGATAACGTCGGTTGGTGAATGAGACACCGTTTCACCAACAATACGAAAAAATGGCAGATTTGGGTAGCAAGAAAATTATTTTTCGAGAGATATTGAGAAAGCGTTCAGTCCCTCCCCGGCGATTCCGAATTAATTGTTAAATTTGTTAAACAATTGTAAAGGGTGGCCAGCGAAAAAAAGTTGAGAAATGTAAAAGGAAATTTACGTCTTTTTATCAAATTGTGTCGGGTAGAGCTTCAACCTCCCATCAGGTAACGATTTTCTGGTACAAAGACTTTTATGCAACGTTTAGTAGTGGTCAGTCAAGGTCGTTGTCATTTGTTAATTGTCATTTGTCATTTGTTGCACTTTCTATTCAGTTATCCAAATGACCCATGACCAGTGTTCAACGACTAATGACGAATCAAGACCGCTTTTGACCAACACAAAAGGAGCCTAACCGCATGTTCACTCACGTCAAGCCCACTGTCAGGCACATCGCACCCAATGATCTGCGCGGGCGGAGCCTGGTCAAGGTGGTCTATGTCGTGCTAGAGCCTCAATATCAGAGTGCACTCTCTGCTGCTGTTCGTTCGATTAATCAAAACCACCCCAGCATTGCCGTTGAAATCAGCGGCTATTTAATTGAAGAACTCCGTAACCCTGAAAACTATGAGGATTTCCAGCGGGATATGGCCGAGGCAAATGTTTTCATTGCCTCGCTGATTTTCCTGGAAGACCTGGCGGATAAGTTGGTGGCGGCGGTGGAGCCTTACCGCGATCGCCTCGATGTCTCCGTCGTCTTCCCCTCCATGCCCCAGGTGATGCGTCTGAATAAAATGGGCAGTTTCTCTCTGGCGCAAATTGGTCAGTCCAAGAGCGCGATTGCCCAGTTTATGAAGAAGCGCAAGGAAAAATCCGGGTCGGGCTTCCAGGATGCCATGCTGAAGCTGCTGCGGACTCTACCCCAGGTCTTAAAATACCTGCCGATGGATAAGGCGCAGGATGCCCGCAATTTCATGCTCAGCTTCCAGTACTGGTTGGGTGGTTCTCAGGAAAATCTGGAAAACTTCCTGCTAATGCTGGCCGATCGCTATGTCCTCAAGGATAAAAGTGAACGCGTAGAAGGGGCAGCTCCTTTGGAGTACGCCGAGCCTGTCACCTATCCCGATCTGGGCATCTGGCATCCCCTCGCCCCAACCATGTACGAGGATGTGAAGGAGTACCTCAACTGGTTCAACTCCCGACGCGACATTTCTGACGAAATGAAAGATCCCCTGGTGCCTACGGTGGGTCTTGTTCTCCAGCGGACGCACCTAGTGACGGGGGATGATGCTCACTACGTCGCCATGATCTCAGAACTGGAGTCGATGGGAGCGCGGGTGATTCCCGTGTTTGCCGGAGGCCTGGACTTCTCCAAACCTGTAGACGCCTTCTTCTACGATCCGATTAATAAAACGATGCCGATCGTCGATGTAGTCGTCTCACTAACAGGCTTTGCGCTGGTCGGTGGGCCTGCCCGTCAGGATCATCCTAAGGCGATCGAAGCTCTGAAGCGGCTTAATCGTCCCTATATGGTGGCCCTGCCCCTGGTATTCCAGACCACGGAAGAGTGGCAGGACAGCGAACTGGGATTGCATCCCATTCAGGTGGCGTTGCAAATTGCTTTACCCGAACTGGATGGCGGCATCGAACCAATTATTCTTTCGGGGCGGGATGGAGCCACTGGAAAAGCGATCGCCCTGCAGGATCGGGTGGAAGCGATCGCCCAACGAGCTCTGAAGTGGGCCAATCTTCGTCGCAAGCCAAGACTGCATAAGCGGTTGGCGATCACCGTTTTCAGCTTTCCGCCCGATAAAGGTAATGTGGGAACGGCGGCTTACCTGGATGTGTTTGGCTCCATTTACAAAGTGATGGAAGCGCTGCACGACAATGGTTATGACGTGCAGGGTTTACCGGAAACGCCGGAAGCCCTGATGTTGGAAGTGCTGCACAACGCTCAGGCCCAGTACAACAGTCCGGAGTTGAACGTGGCCTATAAGATGAGCGTACCGGAGTATGAGGAACTGACCCCCTACTACGAACGCCTGATTCCCTCCTGGGGGCCACCACCGGGTCACCTGAACACCGATGGACAAAATCTGCTGGTGTACGGCAAAGAGTTCGGCAACATCTTTATCGGCGTACAACCGACCTTTGGCTATGAAGGCGACCCGATGCGGCTACTGTTCTCGCGATCGGCCAGTCCCCACCACGGATTTGCGGCTTACTACACGTATCTGGAAAAAATCTGGAAAGCCGATGCCGTGCTGCACTTTGGCACCCACGGGTCGCTGGAATTTATGCCCGGTAAGCAGATTGGTATGTCCAGTGAGTGCTTCCCCGATAGTCTGATCGGTACCATTCCCAACCTCTACTACTACGCGGCTAATAATCCCTCAGAAGCGACGATCGCCAAACGCCGCAGCTATGCCGAAACCATCAGCTACCTCACCCCTCCCGCCGAAAACGCTGGACTATATAAGGGACTGAAGGAACTCAGCGAACTGATCGCCTCTTACCAGACCCTGAAGGATACCGGACGGGGTGTGCCGATCACCAACACCATCATGGACAAGTGCCGGATGGTCAACCTGGATAAGGATGTTGCCCTGCCCGATCAGGATGCAGCCGACATGACTCCGGAGGAACGGGACACGATCGTCGGTAAGGTCTATATCAAGCTGATGGAAATTGAATCCCGGCTGCTGCCCTGTGGCCTGCATGTGATTGGTAAACCGCCCAGTGCAGAAGAAGCAATCGCCACGCTGGTCAACATTGCCGGGCTCGATCGGGAAGAGGAGGAAATCCTCAGCCTGCAACGGATTATTGCCGCCAGTGTTGGTCGGGATATCGACGAGGTGTATCAGAATAGCGATCGCGGCATGCTGGATGATGTGCAACTGCTGAACAACATCAACCAGGCGGTGCGGGCGGCGGTCACGGCAATGGTTCACTCCCAGGTAGACGAAGAAAGCCGTGTCTCCCGTAAGTCCATGTTGTCCAACCTGTTTAACCTGGGCAACAAAAAAGAACCCTGGGTGGAAGCAATTTTGGATTTGGGATTTCCGATTTTGGATGCCAATTCAAAAGTTGAAAACCCGAAAGCCAAAGTCGATGCTCTATTTGAGTACCTGCAATTCTGCCTGAAACAGGTGGTGGCCGATAACGAATTGGGCGCACTGCTGTTGGGTCTGGAGGGTCAGTACATCACTCCTGGCCCCGGTGGCGATCCGATTCGTAATCCGGATGTGTTGCCGACCGGGAAGAATATTCATGCTCTCGATCCGCAAGCGATTCCAACCGCTGCCGCAGTGAAGTCGGCCAAAGTGGTGGTCGATCGTCTCCTGGCTCGTCAGGCAGCAGAAAACGGTGGCCGGTACCCGGAAACGATCGCCTGTGTCCTCTGGGGAACAGACAACATCAAAACCTATGGGGAATCTCTGGCTCAGATTCTCTGGATGGTCGGCGTGAAGCCGGTGCCCGATTCCCTAGGACGGGTGAATAAGTTGGAGTTAATTCCCCTGGAAGAACTGGGTCGCCCCCGGATCGACGTGGTAATTAACTGCTCCGGCGTGTTCCGAGATCTGTTCATTAACCAGATGAACCTGCTCGATCGGGCCGTGAAAATGGCCGCCGAAGCTGAGGAACCGGAGGAAATGAACTTCATCCGCAAGCACGCCATCCAACAGGCTAAGGAAATGGGCATCGAACTGCGGCAGGCAGCCACTCGCGTCTTCTCCAATGCGTCTGGCTCCTACTCCTCCAATATCAACCTGGCGGTGGAGAACGGCACTTGGGAAAACGAATCGGAATTGCAGGATATGTATCTGTCCCGCAAGTCCTTCGCCTTCTCCTCGGATAACCCCGGTATGATGGAGCAGAACCGTGACCTGTTCGAGTCTGCCCTGAAGACGGCAGAAGTCACCTTCCAGAACCTGGACTCTTCAGAGATCTCCCTTACGGATGTCTCCCACTACTACGACTCCGACCCCACCAAAATCGTGGGACGGTTGCGGGGCGATGGTAAACTACCTGCCTCCTACATGGCCGACACTACCACCGCGAATGCTCAAATCCGCACTCTGCCGGAAACCGTCCGTCTCGATGCCCGTACCAAGCTCCTGAATCCCAAGTGGTATGAGGGAATGCTGTCCCACGGGTATGAAGGGGTGCGGGAACTGTCGAAGCGGTTGGTGAACACGATGGGCTGGTCAGCCACGGCCAATGCGGTGGATAACTGGGTCTACGAGGACACTAACACCACCTTCTTTAAGGACGATGAGATGTGCCAGCGGCTGATGAACCTCAACCCCAACTCCTTCCGCAAGATGGTCACTACCCTGCTGGAAGCCAACGGTCGCGGCTACTGGGAAACCAACGAGGAAAACCTGGAACGCCTGCGCCAGTTGTACCAGGAAGTGGAAGACCGAATTGAAGGAATTGAGTAATTGCTTCCTTGCATTCGCTTAAATAGCAGGTCGGGCATGTGACAAACCCATCCCCGACCTTTTTTTAATCCTGTTGCATGCATACCTAGCGATCGCCAGCTATACACTAACCAGACGTTTTAAGATTTGCGCGACCAAATACAGTTCATTACCTTCAGCAGTGCTGAGGATAAATTTGTCCAACAGCGCATAGTGGGAAGAATCGCGATCGCATTTAACGAACAAGTAGTCTTCTCCAGTGGTAATGAGGGCAAACACAGGGGAAATTGGTGCACCAACTATAGGCTAAGGTTTGGGCAATCGCTTGTCGTACACTAAACCCGTAGCGTTTGCTTTCCCTCACAATCAACCAGAGGCAATCGAGAATCACCAAGGCATCAATCAATCCATCAAGTTGTATATCGCCATCTTCAATTTCAAACCGGACATATTTTTCATTCCGAACCTGGTAAGGTGGCTCGATGAATCCCAGGATTGCCAGCAGTGGTGATAGCAAAATTAACATGGGCAGTTCTGATTTCTCTCGCTCACTGAATACCAATGAATCTCCCCCTATGGTGAATCTGCAATCAGAAATTGAAGGCGAAGGAGCGGTTCTGGCAACGGAAGACTTGCTCCAGATTGAGGGGCTATCTAGCACTCATGAAGTGGAAACGGAAACCCCAAGAGAGAAGGTTCTGGCGATGATCGCTACGATGGTTGCGATCATCGCTGGCTCCCTGACAATCGCAGAACAGCTTTATACCTGGTATCAAAACTATCGTCGTAAACAGACAAAACTCAAGCTGTCACCTACCTTCTTGTCTGCCGCTTTCTCAAGCTCCAAGTGAACAACTTCTGCAATTCAACTGCCCAAAAGCCGATCGTACTGACTGCTAGACAAATCAACAGTTCTTGGGTGGTCAGGGGTTTAGTTTCAAAGATGCCCTCCAACCAGGGGGTAAAAATGACCATCATTTGCAGACTAAAGGTGAGGATCACGGCTCCCAGCATGGGCTGATTGGATAATAACCCGCGCCAGATCAGTAAATCTCCTTCAGAGCGCATGGTCAGAGCCAGGAAGATACGAGAAAAGGCCAGGGTGACAAACACCATCGTCTTCCAGGTTGCCCAGCCCAGCGATCGCAGGTAGTAACCCATCCCCAAAAAGGACAACCCCATCAGTAATCCAATCCAGACAATGTCGCGACCGACTCCCCGACTGAAGACACTTTCGTTGGGAGGATAGGGGGGACGTTTCATAACATTGCTTTCTGCCGGTTCCACGCTCAGGGCCAGGGCTAATAATCCGTCCGCCAGCAGGTTGATCCAAAGGATCTGGGTGGGTTCCAGGGGCAGGGGCATGGTGAACAGGGGAGCCAACAGCATGATCACGACACCACTGGCATTTCCAGTCAGGTTATAGCGAATGAATTTGCGAATGTTGTCGTAGATAATGCGGCCTTCTTCGATCGCAGCCACGATCGTCGCAAAATTATCATTCAGCAACACCATATCGGCGGCTTCTTTGGCGACATCAGTACCGGTAACTCCCATCGCTACTCCAATATCCGCTTTGCTGAGGGCAGGGGCATCATTGACCCCATCACCGGTCATGGAGACAATTTCTCCCCGATTTTTCAGCGCTTCTACGATCGCTAATTTTTGCTGCGGAGACACCCGCGCATAAACCGACACCGTTGCCACTTTCTCCTCTAATTCGGCCAGCGATAGCTCGTTCAGATCCTGGCCTGTGAGATACTGACCATCAGTGGCAATCTTCAGGTCTTCAGCAATGCACTTGGCCATCAGGGGATGGTCGCCTGTGATCATGATGGTACGAATTCCAGCCTGGTTACAAATCTGAATGGCAGAGCGAGCTTCGGGGCGGACAGGGTCTAACATGCCGACAAGGCCCACAAAAATCAGGTTTTGTTCACTAGATTCCTCTGCGCCACTGGGAGGTAAATATTCCAGGTACTGAAAAGCGACGCCTAAGACGCGAGTTCCAGAGGCGGCAAGATGATCGTTCTGCTCTTTTATTTTTTCTTCCCAGGTGGCATCCAGCGGTTCAATGCGATCGTCTACCCAGACATGACTGGAGATTTGTAACAAGCCGTCTACAGAGCCTTTGGTAAAGGACACATAGGGGGTAATGGGCAAGGTATAGGTGATTGGCAATAGGCGGGAGGAGTCGTTATCTACAATCCACTTCCCGTCTTTAACTCCAAGCTGATGCAGGGTGGTCATGCGTTTGCGATCGCTGTCAAAGGGGGCTTCAGCGACGCGAGGAAACAGGTCTTCCAGTTCTTCTTTTGCCAACCCCAGGCGATCAGCGGCAACGACAAGCGCAATTTCGGTGGGATCACCGATCGCTCTGGGGACATCCGAATCAGCCCGGTTTGGATCATCGGGAGTAGGTTCATTCGGGATCAGCGCGTTATTGCACAGAGCGCTACCGACCAGGGTAAGAGCCATCGGGGGAGGTAAGGGTACGCCTTCTCCCGGTCGGAAAATGGACTTTTTGCCATCTAATCGAGAGGTAATTTGGGCATAGGATTCTCGCAACTCCACCCGTTCTCCAGCCAGAGATAGGATGGTAACAGTCATGCGGTTTTCGGTCAGGGTGCCTGTTTTATCAGAACAGATGGTGGTGACAGAGCCGAGCGTTTCCACTGCAGGCAATTTTCGAATCAGGGCATGACGTTTTAACATCCGCCGGGAACCCAGGGCCAGGGCAATGGTGACAACGGCAGGCAAGCCTTCGGGAATGATGGCAACGGCAAGACTGACAGCCGTAAGGAACAGGTCGTCCAGATTTTCACCGCGAGCCATGCCAAACAGAAAGATCACGGCAACTAGCGCCAGGGCAACCAGAGCTAAGCGGCGACCCAATTGATCCAGGCGGCGTTGTAGAGGGGTTTGTTCCTGTTCTACGGATTGTAGAGAGTCAGCGATCTGGCCCAATTCGGTGTTCATCCCGGTTTCGGTGACGATTGCCCGCCCCCGCCCATAGGTGATGATCGTCCCCATGAAAACCATGTTGGTGCGATCGCCCAGCGCTAAAGCCTCGCCTGTGATCGGGGCCAGCGTTTTTTCAACAGATTCCGACTCTCCAGTAAAAGCGGCTTCCTGCGTTCGCAGGTTAACGCACTCCAACAAACGCGCATCGGCAGGCACCTGATCCCCATCTTCCAATTGCACAATATCCCCAGGAACCAGTTCCTGGGCCAGCAATTGTAACCATTCCCCATCCCGATACACTCTGGCTCTGGGGACGGCCATTTTCTTGAGGGCAGCAAATTCTTTTCCGGCCCGGTATTCCTGAGTAAAGCCCAAAGCGGCGTTGAAAATGACGATCGCCATAATCGCAGCAGCATCTTTGAAGTCTCCCAAAAAGGCCGAGATGACAGCGGCAACAATCAGGACAACGACGGTGGTGGCGGTGAACTGCTCCCACAGCATCAACCACGGACTTTTGGGTGGGTGGGCAGCTAATTCGTTTGGGCCATACTGGGCATAGCGTCGGGCGGCCTCATCAGCGCTGAGGCCCGTGGTCGGAGAGGTTCCAAGTTGCTGCAAAACTTCCGAGGCACTGAGTTGATACCAGGGTTGAGCCATAGGGTTGGATCAGATAGGATGAACCTGCCCCCTGATTAAACCATGCATTTCTCAAGCAAAATTGCTACTTAGGAATGAGAATTATTAACGGTCATCATTTCTTGGGATGAACATAGTCTATAAAGTAAAACCGGGGTTCTAGCCAGAGTTTTAGCCAGGTATAGAGGCCAAGACCCAGTAAGGCTGAAGTGGCTAGGGGGAGGCAAACTCGGAGCCGCAAGGGGTCGGGGAGCAGAGCCGCGATCGCTACAGCAACTGCAAAGTATCCCAGCAATCCCCATTGCAACCGGTGAATGATAGCGAGTGCCCGACGGCAACTGTGACAAATGAGGGTGTGTTGCTGGTAGCGATCGAGCAAGGCTGCTCGGCTGAGAGGAACGGTTGCCTGGGCAGGAGATCCGGGGCAGGGAATGCGGCCCTGACAGTAGCGATCGAACCAGTGACGAAATTCAATTACCAGGAGATCAGCACTCGTAGGTAGTTTGTAAGCCGCTTTCCAGGTAGAGTTCTGCGAGAAATCTTGTAAACAGTGTTCTTGAAAATGGAGCAACACCATATCTCCATCCAGTACTGAAGTTGGCTGCTCAGGATCGAGATCTTCAACCGGAGAAAGAGGATACTACTGCTGAAAAAATTTAAATTCTTCCTCTACCATGTCTACCGAGATTGTATTTTTTACTGCAACCCAGCCAACCAATCCAGGATGGCAGGATTTACAGCATTGGGATTTTCATCGTGAGGACAGTGCCCCGTATTGGGAATTGGAATAAAGGTCAGTGGTGCCGACTCTGCGTGCTGCTTGTAAATGGTGGCTCCGGCGATCGGTGTCCAGGGGTCAGCTTCTCCCCAGATCACCAACAGTGGCACCTGGACTTTGGGCAGTAACTCGGCTGGAGTTGGCCCAGGAGGAGCCGTCAACACAGAGACAAATACTCGCTGGGCACCCGGATCGCAGGAAGGTGTGTAGATCAGTTCAATTAACTCATCGGTAATAGCGGTGCGATCGCAGTAGACCTGTTGCAAAGTGCGGCGTAAGCGGGACTTTTGCCGGATTCGGTTAAACAGGAATGGCCCCACCAGCTTAGAACTGACGACTTTGGTAAAGGTGCCCATCACCAGACGCAGTGGTAAGTTGAGTTCATCCGGTCGGTGATTCAAGCCACCTGCACAGTTGAGTAGTACCCCTCCAGCGGCCACTTCTGGATGATTTGCCAATACCATCAAACACAACAACCCTCCGATCGAGTTGCCAACCAACACGGTGGGTTCTTGAATATGCTCTGTCCAAAAATCTTTAAGCTGTTCCTGCCATAGTTCTACGGTGTAACTCAAGGCAGGCTTGTCAGAAGCTCCAAAGCCTAACAAGTCGATCGCATAAACCTGATAACCGGCTGCCGCCAGGACAGGAATATTTTTTCGCCAATGGCCGATCGCAGCTCCAAACCCATGCACCAGAAGCAGGGGACGCCCCACTCCCTGTACCGTATATCGAATTGCGTGACCTTTCCAGTTCCAGGTCAGTTTTTCTAGATCTGCAGTGGGGGTTGATTGAATCAGCACAGTTTTATTGAGCCACTCTTCTTAAACTATCTTCATAATACAAGAGCTAACCCATTCTCTAGATTTTGGCTAACACTTGCCTGGCCAGGTACGGTTATCCACCCTCACTGAATAAGTTGACTATTTTTGCAAGCATCTGTTACATTTATTTACATAGTGAAACAAAAGTTTATGATAAAGCGTAATGACCATCCTGATTGCACTATTCGTTATCGGTTGGGTTGCCGCATCCGTTATTGGCACTATGGCCTACTTCCGGGGTGAACAATCCAAGCCCATCCACGAGCGCAACTGGCGCTCAGAGTCTTTTGAAAAGCTGGCCGAGTCCATTACAGGCAGCGAGATAGACTTCAATACCCGTGTCCCCGGCTTTGACAACCTGGACTCTTACTCCAGTAGCCTGCTTCCCGAGGCTTAAAGCCATCTCACTGAGTTGAGTCTCCGGGTTTTTAACCCAGCAATCTCTCAGTCAAAGTCTTCAAAAGTTTAGTCACGATATTTCCCACGGTACCTATCCCTCCTGTTTCGGTGGCTTGAAACAGGGGGGCTTTTTTGTGACTTGTATCAATATCCAACCCTTTGTTCACTCACCAACTTTTGAGGCAAACGTCAACTTCACCTCCTGGCTGAACTCAATCAATTTAAATGGTATTGGTTAAATGGTATTGGCGACTGAGAGGGCGTTTAAAGGTTTAGCGAGGTAAGAATTGAGGCTAGTCGCCTCACCGTAGTCCGGATCATGGCGAGGTAGATAAAGGTCTCCGAGGTTTCAGGCAACACCTCATAGTCTCTGACCAAACGACGACAGTGCATCAGCCAACCAAAAGTGCGTTCCACCACCCAGCGCTTGGGCAACAGAATGAATCCTTTGCTGCCCTGCAGAAACGGTTCACCATCAAACCCACCATCCACCCAGATGGTATAGCCTTACTCAATAAGGTTAGGACACTATCACGGAGGTAGAAGAAAGGTTAGGAGTGCCTATGCCCGCTCCCTACAGCCATGATCTGCGCCGAAAAGCGATCGACGCGGTGAAAAACGGCGAATGCAAAATAGAAGTGTGCCGGATGTTGCAGATCAGCCGCAATCCTCTAGACCTGTGGCTCAAGCGAGAAGAACAAACAGGAGATTGCCGAGCGATCACAGGCTTGCAGAAGGGCAATCGCCATAAAATTACTGATTGGCCTCGCTTTCGCCAGTTTGCTGCTCAGCAGGGGCATAAAACCCAAAGCCAAATGGCGCAGTTCTGGGGGAGACAATGTGACGCAGCAGAACATTAGTAATGCTCTCAAGAAGATTGGCTGTAGTCGAAAAAAACTTATGGGTACCGGGAACGGGATCCCCTCAAACGAGAAGAGTTGCAACAACAGCTAAAGAGTAAGTTGCCACATCAGTTGGTTGACGTTGATGAAGCTGGCATTGCTAATCGAGCAGCCTATCCTTATGGCTACTGTGAGATTGGGCAACGGTTCTATGCGCTTAAATCAGGGAAACGGACGGAACGAGGCAGTTGGATAACGGCATTGCGGGAGAAGCGGCTTGTTGCTCCAATGACCTTTGCTGGGTCTTGCAACCGAGACTTGTTTGAGATGGGGTTAGAAGAGTGTTGAATTCCGCAACTAGAACCCGGGCATGTGATCAGCATTGACAACGCCAGTTTTCACCATTCTCAAACAATTGAGGAGAGGGTGGCGGAAGCGGGATACGAAATTTGGTATTTGCCACCGTACTCGCCTGATTTGAACGAGATCGAGCATTGGTGGTTTGGGCTAAAGAATGGGATGCGGCAATGATGGGATGAATTCGATAGCTTTCGTGAGTGTGTGGATGCTGCTTTCAAAGAGTGTCCTAACGCGTATGCGTAGTGCTATAGTTGCTCCAAAGTCTTGAACGAAGTCCACTGGAGATCTGCCTGTTGAGACTGCCGGAATAAGCTTGGGAAAACTTATGTTGATTATTCAGTTTAAAATCATTGTCCCAATTTCTTAAGGCAACTTGGCTAACCATCCGGCTACATCGATCGCCAGGGTTTGTCCCAGGCGCAGGAGTGAGCGCAGATGGGGGAGACGAATTTTGACATCGGCCCAGTCAGGGGTGAAGGCGGCTCCCTGAGCTGCGGTATCCAACCAGTGCAGACATTCAGGAATAATCCAGTCGTGCAGGCAGTCGAAATACAATTCCTGAGCAGCGGCCAAAGACAGCCCCAGATGCAGTTGATGGCCCAGGCGAATCAACCGTTCCAGGTAGGCCATATCTTCCTCCAGCGTGGCGGGATTGAAATGTACCAGGAGGTTTCGCAGGGATTGCAGAATCAATCGTTCCAGGGTTTGTTTCGCTTCGGGTTCATGCACCCGACAGCGTAACTGGTCAGCTTCGCGGGCGATCGCCTCCAACTCCGCGAGATGGCCCAATCCCAGAGGACGATTATCCACGGTGGGATCGCTCCACTCCTGCTCCAGCAATCGCAGGGCCAGCAATACCCGTTGACTGAGGGCTACTTCTGTCGCGACCTGCAATTCCTGGGGCACAGACAATCCATCCCGATGAAAGGCCATGAGGATGCCGTAATTATCCCGGTACACCTGGGAATAGAGTTGATCCAGACGGGTCAGTGTTCCCTGAGTCAGCATTCGCATAATCCGGTGTCGTTCTTCGGCAAACAGACTTTGCAGGCTGAACGACTGATCTCCAAATAAACGAGTCATGGTGAGAATCATCTGAGCCGCACTGGCCTGACTTAAGGTACTTATCAGAGCTTCTTTGATCTGGCTATACTCTCGTCGTCCACCAAAGGGTTGAATACAGCAGTGGAAATCCCAGCCACCCAGATGCAGCACGGCAAAGACTAGATCCGCTGTTTCGTGGGTGATTTCGGAGGTGAGTTGTAAGCGCCCGATCGCCAGGTTCATAGCTCCCATGCGCTGCAGCTGATAATCGGTTTGATAGGCAGTATAGCAATATACTCGCTGTTCTTTGGCCGGAGCGGTGAATAGAGAACTGATCGCATAATGGGCAGCCACCTGTTCCAGACTTACCTGAGCGGTAGTCACCAGTTGGCGATACACCTCTGCTCCATGGTTGAAGAGGTCTACATTGCTGGGAGCCAGGGCCAACCGTTTGACAAATGCCTCTTCCAGATGAATTCCAGTGACATCTCCGGCCAATTCGATCGCTCTTGCCGCATAGCGAAGAATTTGCGTGCCTTCCGGTCGGGATAGTTCCTCAAAAAACCAGCCACAACTGGTATACATCAACAAAGTGTGACGTTGCATTTCCAGTAAGCGCAGGGCATCAATCCGCTCGATCGAATTTAAAGCATGGGTTTGATGGCGAGCCAGAAACGCATTCACGGTAGCGGAAGTGCGATCGCGAATCACATCAATATATTCATCCCGTGCCAGCCAGGGATCCTGAAACAGTTTGCTTCCCACCTCTACATACACCTGGGCCAGTTGATCCCGGAGCCAGTCCAGCGCATTCCGTAACGGTCGCCGCCATTTCTGATGCCAGCCCCCTTCACCACCGCATCCACAATCGTCTTGCCAGCGATCGACTCCATGGCTGCAACTCCAGGCCGTCACCGGTTTTAACTCCACTTCCCAAGTGGGAGGATCGAGGGAGAGATAATGGGCAAAATTGGTGACAGTCCACTGGCGATCGGGAAATTCATGCACAAAGCTGTAAGCCAGACACTTCTCTGTGCCGCCTTTGTGATGCCCAAATGTTTCCCCATCCGTGGCAACAGCAATGATCTGAGCCTGCCGCTGCTCTCCACGTACTGCCTGTCCTAACCGACTGGCAAATTGCTGGGAGTGGCTGAGCACCGTATCAAAACCCATATCGCGCGAGATGGGGCCGTCGTAGAAGAAAATATCAATATAGGGACAGTCAAGTTCTAAGTTTTGAGTTTTAAGTTTTAAGTGGTTATCCAACTTAGAACTTAAAACTGAGAACTCAGAACTTTTCAGGTAGCAGCGGTAGGGGCGGGTGGGGTCGATTTGGCTGCCACCGACTTCGTGCCAGTCAGGGTCGGGCTGTTCAGCCGTGGGGAAAGGACGGCAGCGTTGGGCCTGAGAGGGAGCGAGGATGATGAATTTGATCCCTTCGGCAACCAGGGCTTCCAGGGTAGGATAGTCCACGGCGGTTTCGGCTAACCACATACCTTCGGGATCGCGGCCAAACCGAGAACGAAAGTCTACTTTGCCCCAGCGGATTTGCGTGCGTTTGTCCCGATCGTTAGCCAGGGGCATGATGATGTGGTTATACACCTGGGCGATCGCATTTCCATGTCCATTCAAGCGGGCACAACTCTGGCGATCGGCTTCCAGAATTCGCTGATAGGTTTCGATGTCATAGCGTTCCAGCCAGTTCAAGAGGGTGGGGCCAAAGTTGAAACTGAGATATTCGTAATTATTGACGATTCCCATCACTTCTTCGCGATCGTTGACGATACGGGCGAAGGCATTAGGGCGATAACATTCGTGATGAATGCGTTCATTCCAGTCATGGTAGGGAAAGGCACTGGGTTGTCGCTCGATTGCGTCTAGATAGGGATTTTCACGGGGAGGCTGATAAAAGTGCCCATGCACTACGACATACACACCCTGAGCAGCGGTAATGGGAGTTTCAGCAAGAGTGACACTTGCAGTCGGACTGGCAACCGCTAACCCACGGAGATCACTCTGCGGAGCAACAGGATGAGAGTCAACGGAGAACTTTGCAGATTGGCGCGATCGCCCGGTGTTAGAGCTAGATGTCATAGGATGTGAGAATCAAAAACTTACAATCGAAGCAACCTAAAACCTGTCAAGTTAAATCCAAGATTTCCTACTGGCTTGACTCCAGTACTCTTTTCACTCTCTATCATTCCCCAATCCTGGAGAACCTAATTCAGCATCACAGTTTTAATCAAAGTAGCTTCTCTTGTTTACTAGAACTAATGTTTGATCTGTGCTGTACATTAAAGATTTTAGATTTAATCATTCCAAACTCTTACACAGGACGGGTTAGCGCCGCGTAACGCATTAACTTTTCAATGTGAATAAATATGACTTTAAATGAGATACGTTATAGCTACCGCCTAATCCATCCTGCAATGTTGATGTTCATGAACTTTCATGACTTGACTCAATCTTGAAATTTGTCAAGCTCATCTTTACCCTGCTTGTGAGCAACAGTCGCAGGTGTCAAACGTACCGCACCTGCGATCGATTGAGCCGCAAATTTTAGATCAACTTAAGGTTCAGCACGGGGATCACATGAATTGTTGTAATCAGCAACTGTTTTCAATATTTTGTTGTGAATTTCTCAGATGTCACGATGGAGAATTATTGGGCAGACTCAGCTCGAAAAGTGGAACTGAGAAGTAACAGAGGCATAACCGATAAAAATACGTTATTTCGATAGGCTTACCATAGATTATTGAAATAGCAACAGCTTTCTGTAGCCAGTAGGTCAATTTCGCAAAGGTTCGCCTGTGTCTGAATTTACAATTCGCAACCCAAAAATGAAAACTCAAAACTTGAAAGCGTTATCATAGCGTTTGTTGCAGGGAAGACAGCATGGGAAGACAGCGTTATTTACTACTTCTGATCGCGGCTCTGGTTATTGGTGCGATCGTCGTCATTCTGAACGTGCCCACTCAGTTAGGGTTAGACCTGAGGGGTGGGTCACAGTTGACTATTCAAGTGAAACCGACTGAGGAAATCAAAGAAATTACCCCCTCTGACCTGGATGCGGTACGGCGGGTGATTGAAGGTCGGGTGAATGGGCTGGGAGTTTCGGAACCCCTGGTACTCACATCGGGGAAGGATCAAATCATCGTGCAACTGCCCGGAGTTAATGATCCGATTCAGGCAGAGCGGGTTCTAGGAGGAACAGCTCAACTCGATTTCCGCAAACAAAAAACAGGCACTGAGGCACAATTGGCGATCGAGCGGCAACAGTTGAGAGAAAAACTGACGCTGCAACGGGAACTGAGGAAATCAAACGACGAGGCCGCGATCGCCAAAAATCAGGCGGAACTGAAAGCAGTGAATGATTCGATCGCGGCCCTGTTTGAAAAGACTGAGCTATCTGGCAAGATGCTAAAAGATGCCTATCCCAGCGCTACAAATGTCCAGAACAAATGGGATGTCGGCTTACAGTTTGATCAGCGCGGTGGCGAGTTATTTGCTGAGCTCACAAAAAGTATTGCTGGAACCGGACGCACCCTGGGAATTTTTCTGGATGGGGCACCCATCAGCGAAAACTTTGCTTACTCGGTGGATGTCAAATATGCCCAAACTGGGATTACAGGCGGTAATGCAGTCATTGAAGGTAACTTCGACCTGGAAACGGCTCGCGACCTGGCCATCCAACTGAAAGGGGGTGCCCTGCCGCTTCCCGTAGAAGTCGTGGAAAACCGTACCGTCGGTGCCACCTTAGGAAAAGACAGTATTCAACGCAGTATTTATGCGGCGATTGGTGGTTTGGTGCTGGTACTGATTTTCATGGTGGCCTATTATCGGCTTCCTGGCTTGATTGCAGACATTGCCCTGGTGATCTACGCTATCCTGACTCTGGCAGCTTTTGACTTGCTGGGAGTGACCCTGACACTTCCTGGGATTGCTGGATTCATTCTCAGTATTGGAATAGCGGTCGATGCCAATGTCCTGATTTTTGAGCGTACACGGGAAGAACTGCGATCTGGAAAAAGCCTGTACCGTTCTGTAGAATCTGGGTTCTACCGCGCCTTCTCCAGCATTCTGGACAGTAATGTGACCACGCTGATTGCCTGTGCGGCGTTATTCTGGCTTGGGGCAGGATTAGTTAAAGGATTCGCACTGACACTGGCCCTGGGGGTACTGGTGAGTATGTTCACCGCCATCACCTGTAGCCGTACCCTGCTACTCTATACCTTGAGCTTCCCAGGTTTGCGAAAACCGCAGTACTTCTGTCCCAATCTGGAACCTGTGAAAGCGGAGGCATAGTCAAACCCATGAAACTTCAGGTCATTCGACAACGAAATGTATGGTGGGCAATTTCCTCTGCCCTGATTTTGGCGGGTATTGTTGCCATGTTCATCTCCTGGAAGCAGATTGGCGCACCCTTGCGGCCCGGACTGGACTTTGTGGGCGGCACCCGCTTGCAATTTGAACTGGATTGCAGTAAGGCTGATAACTGCCAGAAGCCGATCGACATTGCCGCTGTCCGTAGCGTTATGGATGCAGAAGGGTTGGGAAGCAGTAATATTCAGGCGATTACCGATCGCGCCGGTAAACAGGTTGGGGTCACGATCCGTACTGCCCCGCTGAACGGAGAACAACGTAATCAGATCCAGTCTGCTTTGAGCGAGAAACTAGGAACCTTTGACCCCAGCAAGACTCAAATTGATACGGTTGGCCCAGTCATTGGTCAACAGTTATTCTCGGCTGGCTTACTGGCGCTGATTGTGTCGTTCGTTGGCATCACGATTTATCTGAGTTTGCGGTTCCAGTTGGACTATGCCATTTTTGCGATCGTCGCCCTATTCCATGACATTTTGATCGCTGTCGGTATCTTCGCGATCCTGGGACTGTTATTCAATGTGGAGGTCGATTCCCTGTTTATCGTTGCCCTGCTGACGATCGTGGGTTTCTCGGTAAATGATACGGTGGTGATTTACGATCGCGTTCGCGAAACCATTGCCCTCAATCCAGAGCGTCATATCGATGACATTGTGGATGCTGCTGTCAATTCCACGCTGGCCCGTTCTATCAACACCACGTTGACAACGCTACTCACCCTATTCTCAATCTTCTTTTTCGGTGGGGAAACCCTGAAGCTCTTTGCCCTGGCATTGATTATTGGCTTCACGATAGGGGCTTACTCTAGCATCTTTATTGCCAGTACACTGCTGGCTCTATGGCGAGAGCACACGGGTCAGGTATACGGCCCTGTTCCGGTTGCTCCTACCAACGATGGGGTTAGTTCCGAGGAGGTCTAGTAATTCTGCGATGGAGCTATTCGGAAAGCAACCTGCTGCAACCTCCGAGGATTTGCTGGATCCCCTATTTCGGGAACAGGTCGATCGTCTACATCGGGTAACAGTCTATGCTCGCTGGATTTTTGCTGGCATTCTCTGGCTCACGGTCGGTTCCATCAGCCTCTGGGGATTGCGGTATCCCATTTCCCTGCTCCGCGAATACTTCACTTGGTCGGCAGTTCGCTATGGGCTGGTATTCAATCCTTACCCAGCCTTCGGACTATTTCTATGCCTGGGTGTGACGCTGGGGATTCTTGTCTGGCAAATCCGCAATTGGTTATTTGGCTTGCCCAAGCGAGAACGCAAACGTTTAGAACAGGCTGTTCTTCGCATTCGCCAGCAAGGCCCCAGCCATCCCCTCTGGAAATTTGTTCAAAGTAATCATAGCTAAGTTAAAAATTCAACATCGAAACCAGGATGGCTTAATGTCAATTGACTCTACCCCCACTGCATCCAGCCTCAAGGCATTTCGTGCAGCCTTCCTCGACCTCACTGATAACCCATTTTTTGTTCCAGAACTTGACTGTGTTCGCTATATTCCCGATGGTTTGCTAATCATTGAAAATGGCATTTTTAAAGAACTGGGGCCTTACGACAGTCTGCGTGAGAAATACACTCAGGTGCCAGTCATTGACTATTCTGGCAAATTGATCACGCCAGGATTTATTGATACCCACATTCATTTTCCCCAGGTTGAGGTGATTGCCGCTTATGGGGAGCAACTGTTGGAATGGTTGTATAAATATACGTTTCCCACTGAAGGTAAATTTAAGGATAAAGAGTATGCGCGTCAGGTGGCTAAATTCTTTTTAGATGAACTACTCAAGAATGGCACTACCACTGCTCTCGTATTTACCGCCGTATTTCCCCAATCTGCAGAAGCCTTTTTTGAGGAAGCCTACGATCGCAACCTGCGGATGGTTGCGGGCAAGGTCATGATGGATCGTAATGCTCCAGATTTTCTGCTTGATACAGCAGCATCTTCCTATCAGGATAGCAAAGCTTTGATCCAGAAATGGCACAAAAAGGGACGACTGCTCTATGCGGTGACTCCCCGCTTTGCCGTCACGTCTACCGATGAGCAGTTGCGGTTAGCTGGTAAACTGCTGGCAGAGTTTCCTGATGTCTATCTCCACACCCATCTCTCCGAAAATCCAGATGAGGTAACGCTGGTGGCTCAACTCTTTCCCCAGGCAAAAAACTATCTGGATGTATACGATCAGGCCGGATTAGTGGGTCCGCGATCGGTGTTTGCCCACGGGGTACAGCTTACAGATGAAGAATTTCAGCGACTCTCACAAGCTAAGGCGGCTATTTCCTTTTGTCCCACCTCAAACCTGTTTCTCGGCAGCGGCCTGTTTAAGCTGGGCAAGGCTAAATCCCCTGATCATCCAGTCGAGGTTGGCCTGGGAACGGATGTAGGCGGCGGCACCAGTTTTTCCTTGCTGACCACAGCTCACGAAGCTTATAAGGTTGTGCATTTGCAACAACAGTGCCTGTCTCCCTTCAAAGCTCTATATTTAGCCACACTGGGGGGAGCCAGAGCTTTGTACCTGGAAGACAAGTTGGGCAATTTTGCACCTGGCAAGGAAGCCGATTTTGTGGTGTTAGATACGAGGGCTACCCCACTGTTGAGCTTCCGTAATCCCATTCCTACAGTGGCATCCGTCACGGCTCTCGCGGATGAAGTGTTCAGTCTGATTATTTTGGGGGACGATCGTACCATTCAGGCCACTTATGTCATGGGAGAAGTTGCCTACGAAAAGAGGTAGTGATCGGGGAGCAACCAAAAGGGAATGCGCCTGAACCGATAAAGTCTTCAGGTCTGAATGAGCTTTTGTCACCTATCCAAATGGCGAGGAAAAGATTTTCAAAATGCTTAGTTAGATTCTTCTTCCTCCTGCAAGGGTTCGACTCCAAAAATTGGAGTTTTTTGTTTTGTGGTTTGGGCCAGGTGAATCAGGAAGCGGAGGGCATTGACAATATGGGTGGCGCAGTCGTAGGGCGAACTGGCATAAAAGCTGCGCCATGCCGATGCTTTGAATTCGTCGTAGCGATCGTCCTGCCCCGGATGCTGAGATAACCAGGCCAACCGTACTGCGTGCCCAATCAGAACATCCAGGACAATGTATTCTTCGATGTACAAATCCGGGTTACGTTCGGAAAAAGCGGCCAGTTCCATCAAGGCTTCAATGTTCACCTGGCGATATTCGGGAGCCTGGATTTTATTCAGCAGATGTTCAACGCGGAGGGCAAAGTTTTTCTCGCCAGGGGTCATTTCGGCCAGCAGAGGTTCACTTTCTAAACGGTTACGGCGTTCTAACTTGTCACCAATTACTAGCCCTTTACAGTGTTTCAGGACTGTCCAAACCTTCGGATAAAAGCCCTGCGGCACCCGGTTCAAGGCTCCATCTAGTTGGCGCTTGTGCAACCAGTTCTGGTCAGTTGATTTGGCTTCAACGGCATTTAGGTCTACGGCCCAATCGATGTCTTGTTCCCGTTGAGATACCTTCAACGATTCCTGCTGGAACAAAGTCTGATTCACGTCCTCATATCCTTTCAGTACCTGATACAGGCGGGTTTGCATCTCGTGAGGGCTGAGTTGCATCAGTTGCTCATAGGCTTCATCCTGGGTAATCTGCCGCTCCTGAGCCAGTTTAGTGGTCAGCAACAGAATTAGGTAGCCAACCCGCAGCGTCAGCAGGCCATCAAACAGGGAAGGTTCGGATTTAATCAGCAAACTGAGGTAGACCAGAATTTCCTGAGTCAGGACACGATCGCGGATATCCTCCCGACAAAACTCTCGCAGTTTCTCCATCATTTCCTGGGGCGACAACGGTTGGGTAATCAGAGAGGCTTCGTTGTAGGAACGGCCTACAGCAATTTGCTTTTGTCGAACTAAAATGTCCGTCACCGCATCTACCAGGTTAATCGTCATCTTGTCACACACCCCCGCAACTCCACGCAAGATGCCCCATAGCTTCAAGCTGTCTGCTTTGACATAGATTTCGCCCAGCAGTTGTTCCACAGTGACACGGCGATCAAGCTGGCCTAATCCGGTATCAAAATCCAGCCCTTTCAAGCGGGCCAGAGTACTCAACAATTCAAATTGCTCATACAGGTTTACGGACTGCCGCAGGCTCTTGAGCAACGGGCTGATCTCCGTTTCCACCTCCAGCTTGAACTCCTGGGTAATACTGAGGGGAAAGTTTTTGTCGGGATCAAAGGCTAGGAAGACTTCCGTGGGACGGGCATCCTGGACGGGAGATTGGGCAAATTCAAAGTCATGCAGGAAGCCGATCCGCTCGACACAGGCGGTAAGCATTAATTGGTTAAGCCGTCCCAATTTTACCTGTACGCCATTACAGTTGCCCTCCTGGAGTTCCTTCAGCAGGGTGAGGATGGGGAAGGTATCGCCGCTACCGTCATCCTCCGTCTTGAGCATGGAATGGGTCAGTAGCAGGGTCATAGTAGGACGACCCAACTGATTCCAGTGGCGCTGGATGTGAGCTAGTTCCGATCGTATCTGACTCACCAGGAAATGGGGATCCAGGGTGAGATAGAGTTGTTGATCCAGAAAAGATGGTAGAAAGACGATGGTATTACCGCAAATGCGGAAGATGCGGGAAGTAGTCAGGCTACGTAAGCGGCGGAAGGGGCGACCTGTGAGTTTCAGTTTGTCATTGCGGCCAATCTGGGTATAGGCAGCAGCCAGATCTTTCGCCTGCCGGACTTGAATCGGCTCGAGTTGGGTGGGGGTTTGGGTGTCGATCCCGTACATTGCCAATTTAGATTGCAAGGCTTCATCTTCAGCCAGGAGGGCAATCTGAACGATCGGCGTTCTTTGCTGCCGCACATGCAGATGCCGTCCCAGAGGATCCACATCGCCCACGGACAACAATCCTTCACTCAGCATCTGGCCCAACAGGTACAAACTCTGTGCCCAGACCAGGGGAATGTTTTCGTTCGGGAGGCGGGTCTGGCTCTGGGGCGCTTTTTTTTCAGCATCGATCGCCGCTTTCGGCACATAGTAAAGCTCTGGCAATAGTTTCAGGCCATCCCGCTCGACTAACAATCCCTCTAAGCGGGTCTGGTAGTCCTCAACTTGCTGGCGATCGCCTCGAAACACACCATCTAATAACAGATAAGTAAAGAACAGTGGCCACTCGCATTCAATATTTTCAAATTGCTTTAATTCCCAGGGTTCATAGTGCAAGCGGGTGGTATCTTCAATCACGGTCTGATGACCATCCCGGAGAAACCGTTTACAGCCGTAGCGCCCCTGCAGTTTGTCAATAATTTTCTGGCGGGTGCGATCGCATAACTGCTCGTCATCTACGGCAAAGGCTGGAAAGCTAATCACACTCAGCAGCGCCGCATCCACTTCCTTGGAACTGGATTCTCTAGGCAGTAGAGATTCCAGGGTAATGCGGGTACGGGCAATTTCATCAGGCATCACATGGATGACAGAGGTTTGGCCTCCCTGCACGCCATAGAGGTTCAGGCCATTCATAGCTTCCAGGGCCGCTTTTGCCATACCTACGGAACTGGCATTTAACTCTGGATTACCGTGGTTAATTTTGTTGCCCCGCTCCCAGATGCCGTAGTCGGGGGTGCGATAGGCCCGTCCAATGTAGTAGACGAGATTTTGAATGAAATTCACTTCATCCGTATTAAAAATAATGTGCAGACCAGACGCAGTCATCTGGGCCAGCATCAAGAGAAAAATCGAGGTTGCGTCCAGTTGTAAATGCCCCCAGGCATCATCGCCAACCACAACATCCCCTGTGGCCGTGTCATATTTGGCGTGCAGTGCATCTAAGGGGGATTGGGTTTCTTTGAACGATTCCACCTTGGCCGCCTGCCGCATCATGGCAAACAGCAGCCCCCGCATCAGTTTGACGACGCTGTATTCCAGTTCCACAGTGCGGCCACTGTCATCGTCCACTTTCCGGTAAGCCAGCGCCAACCCCCAAACCGCCAGAATGCTGTACACATTATCCCGTACCCAGGCATCGGTGTAGTCTCCATGAGCATTCACAGCCGTACTGGCGGGGAGTAGCCCGGTAATGGGATTTTGCCGATTCAAAATAATCGCGCTAATTTGCTCGTAGTAATGGTTGAGGCGGGTGGATCGATCGGATGCCTTCATGGACACTCCTGTAACAGTGGGGATGCAAAATCGCAGGATCTTTATTTAAGAATGATTTCCATCCTACAAAAGAAGCTGGAAGAACTGTTTACATCCGTAGACAAGCTGATTTATTTGCAAGAACTTTATTAAAGTCTGCTTTTCAATTACCGTAACTTTACGTATTTTTCGGTAGGCTAATAAGCGTTGAAAGTAACACCAACTCGGAACTGAGCCCGCCTCCTAACACCTACTCCTGCTCTCCGATGAGAATACGTCTATCTCTTGCTTAATGCCGTGCTCTTCGTGCCAATTTCTCAGCAAGAGTGATTTTGGTTGTGTGGATCCGACTCGGTGGTTGAGTACACCCTGATGCTAACCTCGGTGCGTAACCGGGGTTTTTTATGTATTTTGATGCAAAACCAGGGAAAACCAGGCCAGAAACTGAAAATGTTACAGAATGCAACGTATAATGAGAAACGATAATTTTGAAGAAAAGATAAAGAATTTATGCGTGTTGCGATCGCGGGTGGCGGTTTAGCTGGGTTAGCCTGTGCCAAGTATCTGGTCGATGCGGGTCACACACCGATTGTTCTAGAAAGTCGGGATGTGCTGGGTGGTCTGGTAGCTGCCTGGAAAGATGAAGACGGTGACTGGTATGAAACCGGACTGCACGTATTCTTTGGTGCTTATCCCAATATGCTGCAGCTGTTCAAGGAATTGGGTATTGAAGATCGCCTGCAGTGGAAAAAGCATCAACTGATTTTCAACCAACCGGAAAAACCGGGTGTGCTCTCCTACTTCAACGTGCCGGACATTCCCGCCCCCCTGAATGTGATTGTTTCTATTCTGCGAAATAACGACCTGCTGACCTGGAAGCAGAAAATCCGGTTTGCTGTGGGTTTATTGCCAGCCGTTGTTCGGGGCCAGAAGTACGTCGAGGACATGGATCAATACACCCTGCTGGAATGGCTCCGCATGCAAGGAGTGGATGAAGGCGTAAATACAGATATTTTTATTGCCGCCTCGAAAGCCCTCACCTTCATTAACCCGGATGAGGTATCGGCCACCATTCCCCTCACCGCCCTCAATCGTTTTCTGCAGGAGCGCTACGGTTCCAAAATTGCCTTTCTGGATGGTTCTCCAACCGAGCGGATGTGTCAGCCGATCGCCGATCACATTACCCAGGGGGGTGGGGAAATTCGGATGAATGCTCCTCTCAAAGAAATTGTCTTGAATCCGGATGGCACTGTCCAGCATTTTGTGATTCGCGGGTTAAATGGACAGCCGGATGAGATTCTGACGGCAGATATCTATGTATCGGCCATGTCAGTGGATGTGATGAAGGTGCTAATGCCTGCGACCTGGAAGCAGATAGAATTTTTCCAGAAGCTGGATGGCCTGGAAGGAGTGCCTGTGATCAATCTGCACCTGTGGTTCGATCGCAAGTTGACAGACGTAGACCAGCTTTTGTTCTCCCGCTCCGAGTTGCTGAGTGTCTATGCAGACATGAGTAATACCTGCCGTGAGTATGAGAACCCGGAGCGATCGATGCTAGAACTGGTACTGGCTCCTGCGAAGGATTGGATCGACAAATCTGAACAGGAGATCATTGCCGCAACGATGGCCGAACTGCAAAAGCTGTTCCCACAACATTTAACAGGAGATAATCCAGCCAGGTTGTTGAAGTACAAAGTGGTGAAAACACCGCGATCGGTCTATACCGCTAGCCCTGGTCGGCAGGCATTCCGTCCCACCCAGAAAACACCGATCTCAAACTTTTATCTAGCTGGAAGTTACACCATGCAACGCTACCTCGGCAGTATGGAAGGGGCCGTACTTTCTGGTAAGCTGGCAGCGCAGGCTATTGCAAGCAGTTCGCTGGCAGTAGACTCCTTATCTACCGACAGTTCGACTGAGAAGCCTCTTGCTAAGGTTTAACTGGGCAAGAATGATAGATGATGGTCTATTAATGCGACCAATGAATCATCTGACCAACGATGAAATTGGACGGTTTAAGGATCTATGGCTCATGCGATATTGAAAACTTGTAATCCTGCTGATGCAGAACCTGGTATCTCTGAGTCCACTCTTGCCTGCACTGTTTGTCGAGCATTCCTGGGGACATGCTAAAACTGCCTGACCATTCTCGTGTCACACCCCTGGCATCCATTGAGGATTCCTATGAGCTTTGCCGTCAAATCACTGCAAAGTATTCCAAAACCTTTTACCTGGGCACTTTGTTGATGCCAGAGGAAAAGCGACGAGCTATCTGGGCCATCTATGTCTGGTGTCGGCGGACGGATGAATTAGTGGACGGTCCCCGTGCCAGTTTTACCACCGATGAGACGCTAGATCAGTGGGAAGCCCAGCTGGAGTCCATCTTTGCAGGTACGCCGATCGAAGATGCTGACGTGGCTTTGGTGGATACGCTGGAACGATTCCCCGTCAATATCCAACCGTTTCGTGACATGATTGCGGGACAACGCATGGATTTGTATCGCTCCCGCTACGAAACTTTTGAAGAGTTGAACCTGTATTGTTACCGGGTAGCAGGTACGGTGGGCTTAATGACGACTCCCGTGATGGGTGTGGATACCACTGTCCGGACAGCTCCCTGGGATGTCTACCGGAATGAGCAACGAGATCCAACAGAAGAAGCGATCGCCCTGGGAATTGCCAACCAACTCACCAATATTCTGCGTGACGTGGGAGAAGATGCTCGTCGAGGGCGGATTTACCTGCCATTGGAAGACCTAGCCCTATTCAATTACACGGAAGCAGATCTGTTTAATGGGGTGGTGGATGAACGCTGGCGCAGCCTAATGAAATTTCAAATTCAGCGGGCCAAAAAGTTCTATGCCTCCGCCGAGTCGGGGATTAGTGCCCTCAGTCCTGATGCCCGCTTCCCAGTGTGGGCGGCCCTGATGCTGTATCGAGGCATTCTAGATGTGATTGAACGTAACCAGTACGATGTCTTCCGCAAACGCGCTTACGTCCCTGGCCCGCAAAAGCTGACCTACCTGCCGATCGCCCGTTTAAGAGCCGCAGTTTTATGACGATCGCGACCGATGCAAAATCGCCCATTCTCACCTCCCAGCCCTTATTGGGTCAATCCCTGGCTGAACTGACCACCTGGGTACAACAACAGGGGCAGCCAGCCTACCGGGGTAAGCAACTGCATGAGTGGATTTACCAGAAAGGAGTGCGATCGCTGATCGATGTTTCCGTCTTTCCTAAACAATGGCGCTCTGAATTAGAGAATGTTCTTCTAGGACGCTCTACCATTCATTACCGCTCTGTGACCTTCGATGGTACCGTCAAATTCCTGCTGCGTCTGGCCGATGGCCATATTATTGAAACGGTGGGAATGCCGACGTATAAGAAGAGTTCTCAGTTCTCAGTTTTCAGTTCTCAATTTGGAGGTCAACTTAACCCACAAAACTTAAAACTCGCCAAGACTCCAGCAACACGAACGACGAGCCACGAACCATCCAACTCAAAACTCAAAACTCAAAACTCAAAACTTCCCTCTCTCGATCGCCTTACCGTTTGTGTCTCTTCCCAGGTAGGTTGTCCGATGGCGTGTGATTTTTGTGCGACCGGGAAAGGTGGATTTATTCGTAACCTGGCAGTCCATGAAATTGTCGATCAGGTGTTGACAGTACAGGCACACTTTCAGCACCGGGTCAGCAACATTGTGTTTATGGGGATGGGGGAACCGCTGCTGAACACGGATGCAGTGGTGGCGGCGATTCGCTGTCTGAATCAGGATGTTGGGATTGGCCAACGCCTGATCACCGTTTCTACCGTTGGGATTCCTGGCCGGATTCGCCGACTTGCGGAGCATCATCTCCAGGTCACGCTGGCGGTTAGCCTCCATGCCTCCAATCAAGCGCTGCGGGAACGGCTGATTCCCAGTGCTCACTCCTACCCGATCGCCGCCCTTTTGGACGAATGCCGGGAGTATGTGCAGATCACAGGTCGGCGAGTGACCTTTGAATACATTCTGCTGGCAGGGTTGAACGACGAACCGGAACATGCTCAAGAGTTAGCCAAACACCTGCGCGGTTTCCAGACCCATGTGAATTTAATTCCTTACAATCCAATTCAGGAAGTGGATTACCAGCGTCCCAATGAACAGCGCATTCAAGCCTTTGTTGCTACGCTGAAAAAACATCACATTGCCGTCAGTGTTCGCTATTCCCGTGGGTTGGAAGCCGATGCTGCCTGCGGACAGTTACGGGCTTCCGCGATCGCCCTCCCATCCCAAACTTAACCGTGTGAGGCGTAAATTCCTGGTGCGTAAGCTTCTACAACCTTTGCGGTTTGAGCACACAGGATCATTAAATAGTCGTAGGTTGGGCATTGCGTCCGAATCAATTTCTCTAGCAGCAGGGTATGTCGCTCTGCTGGTCTACCACAGTTGGGACAACAAATCTCGGTAATACTAATCGTGTTCATGTTAAAAACCTAAAGTTAAGCCACTCAAATCTAAAATTCGACATCCAGGGAAACAGACGTGGGGCGATCGCTGTCACAGATTCTCAAGACAACCCCTGAGCCTGCTACAGGTTTATGGCAAGGTCTGATATAGACCTGACTCTGCAGAACAAGCCCTAGAGCATCTATCGCCCAAGCTAAGTAGTATTATCTACCTACCTATGAGAATCATCAATAAAACTTTAGAGATAGTTGAGATTTTCTAAATATCTTCATCAAAAAATCAACGTTCCTCCCGACCAGTGAGATCCTGACTTACAAAGTTTTCCCCAACGAACGGTTTAATCGCCACATCTTGCTTTCCTGTTCTTGCACAACCAAAGGATAGTGATAGGGTAAGGGATAACGATCGCACAAGGATCTGGAGTGCATGGGATCGGATGGCCCGCTGGTGGAATTTCAACAGGTTGAGTTTGTGGTCGGAGGACGATCGCTGCTGGCAGACTTGAATTTCACCATTCAAGCAGGCGAATTTTTGGTGTTGCTGGGTCGCAGTGGTTCGGGCAAAACCACAACCATGAAACTGATCAACCGCCTGATTACCCCCACGGCTGGAGTAGTGCGGGTGCAGGGCAAAGCGACCACCGACTGGGAGCCAATTCAACTGCGACGACAAATTGGCTACGTGATTCAAGAAACAGGACTGTTTCCCCACTTCACGATCGAGCGAAATGTGGGATTGGTGCCGACCTTACAGGGTGAAAAGCCACTGCAGATCAAATCCCGTGTTCATGAACTGCTCCATTTAGTCGGACTGGATCCGGCTCAGTTTGCCACTCGCTACCCGCACCAACTATCGGGAGGTCAGCGGCAACGGGTGGGTGTCGCACGGGCACTGGCAGCGGATCCACCGATTCTGCTGATGGATGAACCGTTTGGGGCACTGGATCCAATTACCCGCATGGAGTTGCAGCAGGAGTTTCAGCGGTTGCAACAGGAACTGGGAAAAACAGTCGTGTTTGTCACCCATGATATGCAGGAGGCGTTTGTGCTGGCTTCCCGCATTGGGTTGATGCAGGATGGTCGCTTAGTGGAACTAGATACGCCACAGGAGTTTGCCCGATCGTCCCATCCGGAGGCACAGACGTTTCTGCGGACGTTGGGGGTTAGGGGTCAGGGATCGGAGATCAGGGATCGGGAATTGGGGATTGGGGATTAGGGGTTGGGGATGGAAAACTTTTTTTTGGTGAAATATGGGTCAGAGATTGTGCAGCGGACGGGGGAGCATTTGCTGCTGGTGGGAATTGCGATCGCGACAGCCATCCTGATCAGCCTACCACTCGGTATTTTGATTACCCGGAACAAATCGTTGCGGCAACCCATTCTGGCTGTTGCGAATATTTTACAGACCATTCCCAGTCTGGCGCTGTTTGGCTTACTGATTCCGCTGGTGGGAATTGGCGTGTTGCCCGCGATCATTGCTCTGACGCTCTACTCTTTTCTCCCGATCATTCGCAATACATATACCGGCATTATGAGCATTGACCCAGCGGTACGAGAAGCCGGACACGGGATGGGCATGACCGATTGGCAATTACTGACACAGGTTGAATTACCGCTGGCCATGAGTGTGATTCTAGCTGGGGTACGAGTTGCCACGGTGATTGCCGTTGGCATTGCCACGATCGCCGCTGCTATTGGAGCCGGAGGTTTGGGGGTGTTCATCTTTCGGGGCATCGCTGTGGTCAATAACCAACTCATTCTGGCCGGAGCCGTTCCTGCCGCCGCGATTGCCCTGCTTGCAGACTATGGCATTGGCTGGTTAGAACAACGGTTTAAAATTAAGTACTGACCTTTTCTGAAATCAAGCTCACCTTTTCACCATCCCCCCTCTGAAACTTCCTATGACTGAACTCCTGACTGAACTCCCCTTTGAAAGACTTGCAGCACCAGCAGGCCGATCGCCGTTGTCGCGGCTGCTCCCAACCAGAAGCGATCGGCAATCAGGGCCGATTGATCCATCGCCCAGCCGCCAATGATCGGGCCAATAAAGTAGCCAATCGCCCAACACTGGGAACTGATCGCAATATAGGAACCTCGCAACGATTCCGAAGCCAGTTCTGAGACAATTGCAGACGCAAATGGTTTATAAGTGACTGAGGCGATTGACAACATACAAAGCGCCCCCACTCCCCAGATTAATTGGGCCGTTGTCACGGTGCCCGTTACCCACACCAGCGCAAACCCTACGGCCCAGATCAGCATAGCAATCATCAACACTCGCACACGCTGATAGTGGGTAAACAATTGAGCAATTGGCAATTGCAGAATTGCACCAATCCCGATATAACACCAGGTAAAGAGATTCGCTGTACTGGTAACAGACGCTCCGGGGCCACCTCCCATTCCAGTCACAAAATTCGTGAAATAGAGGGGAATAGTACTGGCGACGATCGCGATATAAGTCGTAAACAACACATTCGCCAGTACAAACGTAATCAGCAACCGATCTCGCAGTGCCGTCAAAATTCCGGTGGTTGTGTTCTCATGGGTTGAGTTGGGCGATCGGGTTTCAGGAATAGCAAACTGAGTCAGCCCTAGAAAAGCCAGAAAGAAGCCAGAGCAGGCTAGAAATAAGGCGAGATGGTTTTGATGCACCAGGACCAGCAGCAGTCCACCACCCAGAATACCAATTCCATTGCCCAGGTTTTCGGCCACACTCATCACTGCAAAGGCCTGATGCCGCTCTTCTAAGGTCGTGATATCCATCACTGCTGCATCAGCAGCTGTCCAATAAAAGCCGATACTAATTCCTAACAACAAGCAGGCGATCGTTAGCATCGGTAAGGTTTGCGTCACCGCCAGCAACAACGAGACGGCCACACTCAAGGTCGCTGACACAGATAGAGTGGTTTTGCGCCCGAAACGGGGAGAATCGGCCAGAACACCGCCTAGAAGATGTCCCAAAACACCCGTGAGTGAACTTAAACCCAGACTAAATCCTACGGAAGCCGCCGATAGCCCAACCTGATTAACGAATACCAGAGGAATGTAGAAGTAGATTAGGCCAGCACCGATCTGAGACAGCGATCGCCCTGCTGCCTGAATCCACACCTGCGAATTAGATAACTGCAAGGAAGACCACAGGGGGTTGGATTGAGTCAGACTGGCATTTTCTTCAGGATTCATGGGAGAGAAATGACCGTAAAGCCTTGCCAACTTCTGTCATACAGCTTAACAACGAAAGGTTTAGATGGACTGTCTTTCGTCCCTTGTCTTCTACAGATGACTAAACCAAGTCCAGCTAGAGAACAGTCGTTTTCCTATAAGAGAAACTACGGTTCTGGACTTGGACAAGGTTTAATTCTCAATGACCGATGACCAATGACCAATGCTACTGTAAGGGCAGATTGCATAAACTGCTCTGCTTGTATGTTTCAGCGTTTACTCATCTGTACAGACTTTTCTGATGGCCTGCAGCGATTGGTGAATTTTGTCCCCACCCTGGCTGCAACGGGTGTTCGTCACCTTACATTTCTTCACTGTGTTCCACTGGATGAAGAAGGTGCTATCCCCAGAGTGGATAACGAGAAAGTGGATCAGGCGCGGAAGCAAATGGGTGTTACTAGCAGAGACATTCCAGAAGGCACAACTGTTGAAGTGGTGGTAAAATCAGGCCGACCCTGTGATTTGATTCTGAGAGTAGCTCAAGCTCATCAGGCCGAGTTGATTGTGCTGGGGTTGGCAACTCAGAATCTGGTAGCAGAAAAATTATTTGGCAGTACGACGAAAGCGATTTACGAGCACACTAAAATACCGATTCTGGTAGTTCGTGCTCAACTCATCTCAACCTATACCACTGAAGAGTTAGACCTCCGATGCCGTCATATCTTTCGGCATCTGATGGTACCCTACGATGGCAGTGAGGCGGCCAAGCGAGTGATTCGGGCAATTAAAGCATTGGTGCCTGGGTTCACCCCTCCAGTTGTAGAGGCGTGTACTTTATGTCAGGTGCTGGAGTCTATCGATCGATGGCATCTCTCCCGCGAACCTTATATCGCAGCGGCGGAAGCTACTCTGGCAACGGTTAAAGCAGAGTTGGCACCGCTCAACATCAAAGTTGATACGCAAGTCAGGTTAGGTGGAGCCGTGATGGAAGTCTTGAAAGCCTGCCTAGAACCAGACATCAGCGCGATCGCAGTCTCCCACAATCGCCGCAATCGCCTGCTGGAATTTTCGATTCCCAGCTTTACGGTAGAACTGCTGCGGCAGAGCTGGCATCCAGTCTTGTACTTTCCCCCAACAGATGCCCTGACAGGCTAAAGGCACGCGCTTCAGTAATCAACACTGGAACCAGTTTTCCCTGGAGGGTCTGAATATCACCAGGGAAGAAGGTCAGTCGATTGCTGCGGGTACGCCCCATCACTTGATCTGGATTTTTCTCATTTTGGGCTTCCACCAGCACTTCTTCTACCCGACCCAGATAGCGCTGCGATCGCTCTGCTGCCTTCGTGGCTACCAGATGATTCAGGCGCTGCAGGCGATCGCTTTTCACCTCCTCACTCAGTTGCGACTCCCACAGGGCGGCAGGCGTACCCGGACGAGGGGAATAGGCAGCGGTGTTGAGTTGATCAAAGCCAATCTCGTCTACCAATTTGAGCGTATTTTCAAACTGGCTCTCGGTTTCGCCCGGAAACCCGACGATCGCATCGGCACTGATAGCGGCATCTGGCATATAGGAACGAATAATCTCAATAATGCGGCGATACTTCTCCTGGGTATAGCCCCGTCCCATCGCCTTCAGCACCTCGTTATCCCCGGATTGGAAAGGAATGTGAAAGTGCTCACAGACTTTGGGCAATTCCGCACAGGCCCGAATCAGCCGTTCTGTGAAGTAACGAGGATGGCTGGTGGCAAATCGGATACGCTCAATTCCAGGAACATCATGAACGGTGTACAGCAAATCGGTGAGGGTATGTTGATGCCGCCCTTCTGGGGTGACTCCTGGCAAATCTCGCCCATAGGCATCAATGTTTTGTCCCAGTAGCGTTACTTCCTTATAGCCCTGACGGCCCAGTTCCACCATTTCTTCCCGAATCGCTTCTGGCGGGCGGGATTGCTCCACCCCACGGACATTCGGCACCACACAATAGGTGCAGCGCTCATTGCAACCATAAATTACATTCACCCAGGCCGTTACCGTACTGTCACGTCTGGGTTTGGTGATGTCTTCCATAATATGAACGGGTTCCGTGGCGACCACCTGACTGCCACTGAAAACCTGTTCCAATAACTCTCCCAGACGGTTGGCATGTTGTGGCCCCATTACCAAATCCAGTTCTGGCACTCGCCGCAACAGTTGTTCCCCTTCCTGCTGGGCCACACAGCCCGCTACCACCAGCGTTAAATGGGGATCCTCCTGTTTCCGTTTGGCCTGCCGCCCCAGATAGGAGTACACTTTCTGCTCGGCGTTGTCCCGAATCGTGCAGGTGTTGTAGATAATTAAATCTGCCGCATTGGGTTCTTCTTCCCAGGTAAAGCCCATATCTTCCAGAATGCCAGCCATTCGCTCGGAATCGGCTTTGTTCATCTGGCAACCAAAGGTAGTGATGTGATAACGACGGGAAGCAGGCATGGGTGTGTCTCAGTTAAGATCCGATTTTCCATTATAAAGTCTTAATGTAGAGCCTGCTGAGAGCCGCATCCGGCACAAAATTTGCCAGGTTGAGAACAATCAGCAATGGACATGGAAGCTGCGATCGCGGAAATTACAATTCAACTCATTCAGCAACATTCGTCTAAGGACTAATGGTTCACCTTACTTCCCCCTGGTTCAGGCAGTCCATTGTTAGTTAGGTTCTCTATGATGTGGCCAGTTCTGGCTACATTTTGATGATTCCCGGTGTGGCCTATGCAATCTACTTCTGGCAAGTGGTGTGTGGCGGAGCAGCAGATTGTGATGCCCTTTGGGGTCTGCCAGTGGCCCTGTCGTTGGTGGCGGCTGATCTGTTATCTCCCCTGCTGGGAGCGATCGCAGATTTGGGAGCACTCCGTCATCGCCTGTTTGTTGCAGCCACCCTACTCTGCTGTATCGCAACGGCAGGTCTTTATTAGGTGCAACCCGGACGCATCTTCCTGGGCGAGGTTTTCTTTGTGTTGGCCCAGGTAGGCTATATGCTGGCGGCTGGCCTTTATGATACCTATCTGCCCGAACTTGTGGCTCCACACCAGGTTGGACGGCTTTCGGGTTGGGGCTGGGGCCTAGGCTATTTAGGCGGTATTGCTTGCTTTCTAGTCACAATGCCCTTGACTCGCCCTGGACTCAGTCTGACAATTTGGCGCTGTTTCGGCTGACATTTCTGGTGGTAGCGGGTTTTTATTTGGCAGTTGCCCTACCCGCTTTACTCTGGTTGCCGCAGCACCCATCCCAGCCCATTTCATGGCAAAAGACACGCACCCTGATCCGACAAGCCTACCTCCAGGTATTCAACACCCTGCAACATTGGCGACAACAAGCGAACACCTTTCGGTTTCTGGCTGGCTACTATTTGATTTCTGATGTCATTGTCACCCTGAATACCTTTATCGAGATTTATTTCAGTAAGGTGTTTGGTCTCAGCATCAGTCAAATTCTCCAGATCTCCTTACTCTTTAATGTCACTTCGGTGATTTCAACGCTTGGGTTTGGCAGTGCGAGCGATCGCATCTCTCACCAACGATTGCTGCAATTCCTGTTCGGTTTCTGGAGTATCTTGATTCTAGTCATGGCCTTGAGTACCCATCCCCAAACGCCGCTTCCTGGTTACAGTGCTGATGGGACTGGTGTTTGGGCCTACCCAGTCCTTCTGTCGTAGTTGGTTTGCCATCCTCATTCCTACTGAGCAGTCTGGTGAGATGTTTGGGTTCCATGCTCTAGTGAGCCGCGTGTCAGCCATTTTCGGTACCTTGGTGTTTGGAATGATCAGCTCTGTGACAGGGAATTATTGCCTCGCTGTCCTGTCTTTGCTCCTCTTTGTCGATTGTAGCAGTTTCGTTCTGGCAGGAGTGAGGCGTACGCCTGGGTCTTCAAACGACTCCCCATTTGGATAAAAGAGCGCTAAACCATCTGCAAACAGTTCAAACCGAATTCCCAAGGTCGGCGAAGTCCAGGGCAAATTCAGGGTGGATAAACTTGTCCTGGGGTGTTGGCAACGATTCTGCTTCGCAGGATCGCAGTGTGTTGAGTCGGTGCCAGTTGGAGTTCTCCTACCGTTGTTGAGTCATCGCCATCACAGTATCTACGGTCAAAGCGCCAATGTTGTCTAACGTTGGTAGAATATCTGCCCCAGCAAAAATAATGGGTAAATCTGCACCCTGCCAAACCCAGATTTGCTGCCGTTGGAGATCAATTAACCAGGCAAGCTGAGTACCATTGCTCAAGCAATGCAAAATCTTGCTTTGCAAATCCAGTGTGCTTTGATCGGGTGAACGAATTTCAATCATCCAGTCGGGCGCACCTTGGAGGGGGCCATCTACTTCCGGTAGGCGATTTCTGGCAACAACGGCAATGTCTGGGACAGGAGAAAGGGGCGGCACAATGCAACGCAGTTCTTGAATGGCTTCATAGTCAGTTGTGAAAGCATTGATCGCGTTAACCAGGTTGCGTTGCAGGCGAGAATGAAACAGAGTAGGCATCGGTTTTTGCTGGGCGCGACCATTGATAAATTCCCAAGCAGGAGAGATTTCAATATTCGGTTGGCTCAGGAAAGTCTCTAAGGGATTGGTCGTGGCAGGTGATTGCATAAGCTGAAAGATGGGCAGCACATCGGCAACGTGATTCTATTTTATGCTGCCAACTCAGCTTTCTGTAGTGGGCACTACCCACTTTCCCTTCTGCGCCCTAACCGAGCCATTCTCCCGCCACGATTAACGCCCAGCGCTCTGGCTGGCGGTGCGATCGGCAATCCCACTGATGCCTGTCTGCTGCCATCAAAGTAACTTTGCGCTCGCCGAAAGTAACTTATACCCCTCGCTTCAATGTCGTCGAGGGGAGGTGACCAAACATTGCTGATACGCCTGACTAAATCGCCCCATGTGCCAGAAGCCAAATTGGTGAGCTATGTCCACGATTTGGGTCGTGGTCGGGTCGGCGGCTTTGAGCGCTTTGTGGATGCTGCGCAGGCGCAACTGTTTGAGGTAGGCCATCGGACTGATACCAAAGACCTCTTGAAACCCATAGTTGAGCGGGCTTTTGCTGGTATTGAGGATTTTACAGAGATCGGTGAGGGTGATTGGCTGTCCCAGATGGGCCAGCATGTATGCTTCGGCTTCTCGCACCAACTGCGATCGGGTCAAGGAGCGCTGAGAGATCACTGGTTTGTGTCCAATGGATGGATGCTTCGATCAGTAGCGGCAGGTAATCTTCCAGCAGCAACTTACTGATTTTTGGCTGATTGAGGAAGGGCGATCGCTGCTGGACTAAACAATAGAGTTCTCTCAGGTAATGCTGCACTGAAGCAAAGGTTTCGGGGCTTTGCACATGGTTGGTGGCCCAAAAGCGATCGTTCGGATCGATGCGATCCATAATTTGCAGGCAATCTTAGACGAGCTCTCGTTTAACTTGTAGTGCTCCTAATATAAGGTTTTCAGGTAGAACCATATCAATTTCACAGGCGTTGTTAAATCCAAATACCGTGTCATACCTCAATGGCGAACCATGGGAAATTAGTGCTCCAGGCGTTGGGGGCATGACAAAGTCAATATCATTGCCTGGATTGTTTTAGGGTTCATTGCAGGGGCGATCGCCAAAGCAATTCTTCCCGGTCGTCAAGGTGGCGGCATTTTCATGACGACCCTGTTGGGAATTGTTGGTGCGTTTGTCGGTGGCACCCTCCTACATTCGATTCAAACCGGAAATTTTGCCATTGCTGGGGCGACCTTGAGCATCCCCGGAATTATTGTGGCAGTTTTAGGAGCCATCCTATTCATTTTCATCTGGAGTTTGGTGGCTAAAGCAGATTAACAGCAATCCATTGGTTACGGCCATGCAATCGATTTGCATTAACTACGAGGTTGGCTAAATGAGTATTCAGAAAATTGTCATTGTGCCCGCGCTATTACTCGGTTTATCCCTTGCAGCCTGTAGTAATACGGCTGAAACGATGAAGAAAGAGGGCGGTGAAGCGATCCAGCAAACTGGTGATGCGTTGGAGGAAACTGGTAAAGCCGCACAGCAGGATATCAAAAAAGATGCGGAAAAGGTCAACAAAACAACTGGAGCGGCAGCCGATGCCGTTAAAGGGACAGCCGCAGAGGTAGGCGAAGGAACCAAGAAAGCGGTTGAGGCAACTGACAAATTGGTGAAAGAAGCTGGTGCGGCGATCGAGGAAGGAACTGGTAAAGCTGTTCAGGGAACTGGCGAAGCCATCCAGAAGGCTGGCCAAGGCATGAAGGAAACAGGTAAGGACATGCAGAAAGAGGCTGAAACCAAGAAACAGTAATGCTTCTGACCCTTACAGTGAGTCAGCAAACACCTGTTAGATTGACTGGCTTGGTGTAAGTGGAGATGCCTCCCCTGGAATTAAACCAAGTCCAGCTAGAGAACGGTCGTTTTCCTATAAGAGAAACTACGGTTCTAAACTTGGACAAGGTTTAATTGCAAACTGCAGTGGATGGCGCGATCGCTAGCGTCAAGAAAAATTGCCTGTGTTGAGACTTTAGTACTTTTCGCTTACTGCAGGGAGATATTGCTATGGGGTTTCTCAGTAAGTTATTCGGCAAGCATGAAGAAGCCAAAGTCGCTTCAGCCCCTCAAGAGTCGATTCAGGATCTGGCTGCAAAGCACTCGATTCCGCTTGAAAAAGTAGGATTGGATGGAGCCTTCGATGAAAGCGGCTTAGCCAAGCGAGTTGCCAAAGCTCTGGATGATGCCAACATTTCCGGCCATGTGGGTCTGTGGGTTGCCCAAACTGGTAGCGTCGTGGTGTTGAAATATAACCCAGATGCGGAAGGTGTATTAGAACAAGCCAAGCAAGTTGCCCGTGGAGTGGAAGGGGCAACAGATGTCCAGGCCATTCCCAATACTTAGAATCTTTGGGAGAGTATATTGGCTGAGCGTCCTCTCTCAAGTCGGAAGAGGACGCTCAGCCAATTGAAATTTCTGTAGTGAAACGTATGTTGTATCGTTATTTTCTGCTCTCTGGTTGTTCTTTGGCGCTCTTGTTTGCTGGATGCACGCCAACTCCCCCCTCTGCCACTAGTTCTCCCTCGCCAGTCACGTCACCCGCATCGACAACTCCCTCAGCCGTTGAATTGCAACCTGCCGTACAGCAGGCGATCGCCAGCTACATCAAACAGCAAGGCGCCCCCCCAGAGGACAGCGATCGCTTCTTTGCAGACACGATTGACCTGAATGGGGATGGCACGCGGGATGCGATCGTTGTTCTCAGTACCTCCTATTGGTGTGGCACCGGGGGCTGTACGATGCTAGTACTGGAAGGGCAAAAGGATAAAACCTTTCGACTGGTTTCCGAGTCTACCTTAGTGCGCCCGCCTGTAACCGTGAGTGACAGCAAAACTAACGGCTGGCGGGATTTGATTAGTGACATCCTCCCGACACCAATGCTACGCATACGGTGCGGGCTTCCCAAGATCGC
>NZ_JBRAGO010000021.1:0-50071 GCF_052746595.1 Leptodesmis sp. | reverse complement strand
CTGAAAATACGTCTTAGTGATATAATTTTAACATTTGTTTACAATATTCTCTATAAGTGCTTTTGAGATATAGAGTTGAGTTTATTTAGGTTTTCAGTATCAAAGCGATCTTAATGTCCAGTAGATTAAACCAACTAAGCAAAGTTTCCGCTTCATCATATTTCTGTCGGTACAGATTATTTGTCAACATCAAAGAATCAGCCCTACTCTTTTTCAGGGGGCTAGGGAGAGTCCCTCGGATATAAACTTTGGGCTTTACCGAGATGTGTGTACCCACTAGCCTTTTTGAGGAGGGTTACGGAGGATCTAGTTGTTGCCCGATCGGAATCAACCGCACCGGCAATAATTTGCGAAGTTTGCGGAGCAGATGAGCCGCTTGATGGTCATAGAGAGAGAGTTCTATCACACCGGGAATATCGGAATTTTCCGGTAAATGATCCATGAAGGCTCTGGCTTTGCTCAGTTCACAGCCAGCAATATTTTCCAGCACATTTCCAGCGTAATAGGTAGCTCCAGCATTCAAGGGTCTGTAGGCCTGTAATTGCCACTGTCGGGGAGGGGTGATTGTTCCCCATTCAATTTTTTGCAGTCCCTGAATGGTGGCTAAAACGATTAAGCGATCACCCACTTGCAGCCGAGTCTCATCAGCAGGCATCAGTTTCAGATGGGAATCGGCATAGGATTGGTAAGCGATCGGCACCACGTCATAGCCGTAAGCAACCTGGGCTAGAAGTTTGCCATGCAAGGTATCGGCTGCCTCAATATGGTATTCCGTCACCAGAATAGTTTGATTGGCCAGCCGAAATAAACTTAGGATGTTTTCCCCAAAAGCAGCTCCGGCAAAGGCTTCAGCCGATAAGGCATAGACACAAAGGGCCTTGGCATCGGGCAGTAAGCCATTGAGATGATTGCAAAACCGCTGATCCTGAGCACGAATGATTAAATTCAGGGTGCGATCGATCTCAGAGGCAGCATTCCGAGCCGTCAATGCCACTTCCAGGTTTAGCATCTGATCATCCGTTGCCACAATCAAACTTTTGGCCTGGGCCAGATTAACACTGGCTAGCCCCTGGGTAATCGGACTGTAAACCAGGGGGACTTGCGGCATCAAGTCTTGCTGCTCTTTGAGATGCGTCAGGCATACAAAGGGTTGCCGAAATTCATATAGCAAGGCGGCAATCCGCTGGCCCACCCGACCCAGCCCCACCAGCACGACATGATTGGCCTGGGGAATGGGAGGTCGCCGCCGTAAAAACTCGAAGCGGGTGCTTAACAGGCGATCGGCCAACAGCCCCAACACGCTAAGCACGAACAAGATGCTAATCGCCGTAATTAGCAAACAAATCACCTGTACCCACCAGGGAATCGGCACTATGACCTCTAACCCACCAAAAACATCCCCATATCCTCCCAGCAGCAGGATCACAGCACTGGAGATGGCTGCCTGCCAAGTCATTCCCTCCACCGTCAATTTGAGCAAAACCGCCCCCAGAATCCCCAGTAGGAAAGCCAAGAGAAAACCCAGGCCGGTCAGGCGGCGGGTGCGTTCCCGATTGATCCAGTTCCAGGCACGAGTCACAGCCAGCCGCCAATTTCCTGGAGCTAGCCGCTGCACATGTTGTCCCAGCCATTGCCAGTTTCTTTTATCTTGAGTAGAGGAAGGGGGTATCTTGGAGGATTCGACTTGCTCAATATAGATCAGCGTATCTCCGGGCCGAATACGAGTATCGGTAGGCCATTGATAAAAAATCGATTCAGAGTTGGAAATGACAGATGCTGCCAGGGTTGAAGCTTGAGCCTTGGAGGTAAAACCATTGTCGTGGAGAGATAGCTGGCTGTCCAGTGGTGCCGAATCAGCGGGATCAGCCGGATGGTATTGCAGCAGCCGACCACTTTCTTTATGGAGTTTGTGGATGGGCAGGTTTTCAAACCGATCGTCTCCACCTGCAACCTGGTGTTTGATCACGCGCAACTGGCGATCGCCCACCTTAAACAATCCCAGGGTCGCTGCTCCTAATGCGGCCAAGGCAAAAGAGGCGGCTGGCAGTTCAATCGGCTCAAAGGCGGCAAAGTTACCCAGTTTCTGTTTCAACAACTCATTCAAGTTGTGCTTACCAGACCGCACAATCAAGCGTACATCCGGGTTTAATCGTCTTGCTGCGATCGCCGTCTCAATATTGGCATTTTCATCGCTCGTCACAATCAAAATTGCTCGACAGTGCTGAATACCTGCCTGGTACAAAATCGTATCCTGCCGACAATCTCCCGTTACCATCTCCTTGGCTAATAGCTCCGGTAACTGGTCAATCTCCCAATCATCAGGATGCTTACGATCGATTGCCACCACTTTGATCTCGAAATCATCCAGCGCAAAGGATTTCAGCGCCAGCACACAATGTTGGCCCAACCGACCCAACCCACACACAATGAAGTGATCACCTCCGACTAGAGGCGACGAAGAAAGCAATGGCTCCAGATCCGGCAGATTCACGAGTGATGAAAAAGCCCGGTAAGATGGATTCCGGACTTGACATTACTGGTTGGATGATTGATGGCGCTAGATAGGAAAATTGTATCGGCAGAAGATAGGGGATGCTGGTTTTGCACATCACATTTCACGTCCGGACAACCGTGGAAATCCTTTCATCTGTTGATCTGTCCTCAAAACCGTTGCAGGCAGTAAAAGTTGCTCCTTGAGTTCATTGGCTGCCGAAATTGGATGGCTTCAGGGTGGGAATGATCGCCGCGCAAACAATTATGGGCTAACACACGGGAAATTTTGCTTTGTATGATTTAGAAGCAAGCCCTGAAATCTTTTCGTCAAGCGATCGCTCCTGCATAACGTGGATATTCCAACCTTTGTTCGCACTTTTACCGCCGTTTTTATCATGGCCGATGCCTTGGGCAATGCCCCCATGTTTCTGGTGCTGACGAAGGACATGGAGCCGGATCAGCGTAATGGGGTGTTCGATCGAGCCAGTATTGTTGCCACCCTGGTCATTCTGGCCTTTGCCTTTGCCGGACAGGCCATTCTCGATTATTTGCACATCAGTCTGGCAGCTTTAAAGGTATCCGGTGGACTGATTCTGTTGCTGATTGCCTTAGATATGTTGCGCGGCGAGATGGATACCCCCCTGGTAGAGAAAGAACGGGACGTAGCCATTGCCCCTATAGCGCTCCCATTACTGGCTGGCCCTGGAACGCTCTCTACCGTGATGGTGGTCATGACCGAATCCCCCCAGGCTCAATTGAGTGTAGTCGCTGGCATCATTTCTGCCATGCTCGTCACCTGGATCATTGTTCGTCAGGCTTCCCACATCGATAAATGGATTGGTGTGCAGGGCGCCGTCATTGTGACCCAGGTATTGGGCTTTCTGCTGGCTGCGTTAGCGGTGGAAATTGGTAGTGAAGGTATCCGGGAATTATTTGGACTGTAAATATCAAGAGTTACCCCTAAGCCATCACCATGCCACCATCAACATTCATCACCTGTCCCGTGATGTAAGCCGCAGCGGGGTCAGCCGCCAGGAAACGAATCATGCCAGCCACTTCTTCCGGTTGACCGTAACGGTTGAGGGGAATAAATTTGAGAATCTCTTCAGCGTTCAGATCGGAGGTCATATCGGTGGCAATAAATCCCGGAGCCACCGCATTCACAGTAATGCCGCGACTGGCTAACTCTTTAGCAACTGTTTTCGTAAAGCCGATCACCCCAGCTTTGGCTGCACTGTAATTGGCCTGTCCGGGATTGCCCATCTGTCCAGCGACCGAAGTGATGTTAATAACCCGTCCAGAGCGCTGCTTTAACATGATCTTGCTAACGGCCCGAGTACAGAGAAACACTCCGGTCAGGTTGAGGTCAATCACAGCCTGCCACTCTTCCAATTTCATGCGCAGCAGTAAGGTATCGCGGGTAATTCCGGCATTGTTCACCAGCACATCAATCCGGCCCCACTTTTCCATCACCGCATTAACCAGATTATCCACCTGATCCGCCTGGGAGACATCCGCTGACAGCGCGATCGCCTGACTGCCCATTGCCGTAATTTCAGCCACCACCTTATCTGCCGCTTCCTGGGAACTGGCATAGTTAACGACGACATTGGCTCCTTCACTGGCCAGCGCTAACGCTGTCGCCCGTCCAATACCGCGGGAGGCTCCTGTGACGATCGCCACCTTGTCCTTGAGCCGTTGTGCGCCCTCTGCAGATGCCATAGTCTTCTCCTCTAACAAATTCCTTGCGTCCCCAAAACGGTTGCATACTCTGCTCAATCATCATACGGGAAAGGAGGATCCGGAGCGGTAGTATCATCGATAAGCTATAGCCTTAACCAGCTACGCCAATAGATAAACTCTATCCCAGTCCAGAACCGTAGTTTCTCTGATCGGAAAACGACCGTTCTCTATCTGGCACTGATCTCTATCTAGCATTGATTTAGATAACGCAGGCTAGACAGTCCTTAAATGAGAGAAATTAGAAGATATATTAAGAGCAATTCTTGCAATTTATTCACATACACGTCTCTTTACAATTCAAATCAGTGATCTCCTGTGGGGATCAAATGCAAAGCCTTATCTAGTAAGAACTGGGGCGAAAAATTGCTGTTTGCAAAATGGACGTTTCAAGCCTTCTACTTCATCAGAAAATATTTCGTCAAGGGGCGATCGATAAGAAAATCTGTAAATTTATCCAACAAACCCTTATTTTCCATCGGTATATTCCCTATACTAATTTTCACTCGATCCTGAGTGGTGGGGATCACCTGTAGATATTTCACTAAATTCAATTCCTTTAAAAACTCTAGGAGGAAGGCATGGCACTCTCTCACAGTCCAAGCTTTAGAAGCGTTTATGGTTTGTTGATGATCAGAAGCTTTTTGATTTGGAGCTTTACCTTAGCAGTTTGCCTGCTGGTTGTAGGGTTTCCGCTCGTCATTTTGATGGTTACTGTGGGATCTCTCCTCGCCGTTATTTTGCAGGCCGTTATTCCCATGAGTTCAGTGTTACTGGTTGCAAGTGGCATTATTGGCTTGAATATTGTGGCTGTTTTATTCGGTGCTGGTGTGCTCACCTTTAAAGGGGTTGATCCTGAGCAGGTAAGTTGGTTGCGCTGGTTGCAAGGTGAAGAAAACCCCAGACATACTTCTGTATTTGCCTCTTGCCCTTTAACGTGTGGAATTGAAAAATAGCTGTCAAAAGCATTAGCAATTAGTAGGGGCGCGGCATTTGGCAAATGATTTTACCTTTAGTGGCAGGCATCTAAATATCCAAATGCCAGCCCCTGACAAAATCTGAAACTTACAAGGCGGACAACTTGCTTTGTTGATGTTTCCCCACCCACCCGGTTTTTAACCGGGTTTTTTGTTGCGTGCTGACCAATGAACCAGGAGCCATTAGGATAGGGAAAGTTTTCATGTGTTCAGCCGTTTTGTGGTTTATGGCAATGTCTCGATCGCCCATCCCCATCAGCATTATTGTTGGCACCCGTCCCGAAGCCATTAAGATGGCTCCCGTGATCCAGAAATTTCGCGATTCTCGATTATTTACCACGCAGGTGATTTTAACGGGGCAGCACCGGGAAATGGTCGATCAAGTGATGGAGTTGTTCGATCTGACGGCGGATCAGGATCTAGCGATCATGCAACCGAAGCAAACCCTGACTAGTATTACCTGTAGCAGTTTGCAAGGTCTAGAAACTTTATTTCAGAGGCTGCAACCTTGCTTAGTGCTGGTACAGGGAGACACCACAACAGCCTTTGCTGCCGCGTTGGCCGCTTTCTATCAGCAAATTCCAGTCGGCCACGTAGAAGCGGGGTTACGCACCGATAATCTCTATAATCCTTATCCCGAAGAAGCCAATCGTCGCTTGATTTCCCAGCTCACCTGGCTGCACTTTGCCCCCACTTCCCTGGCCGTTGAGCACTTGCAGCGATCGTCTGTACCAGGAGAAATCCATCAAACGGGCAATACAGTGATTGATGCCTTGCTGTCCGTAGCCGCTCGCCATCCCCGGTGTGAGGTGCTTGGTCTGGACTGGAATCAGTACCGCGTCATCCTCGCCACCGTGCATCGGCGGGAAAATTGGGGAAAGCCGTTGCAGGATATTGCAATGGGATTTTTAAAGGTGCTGGATAAGTTTCCCGATACGGCACTGCTCCTGCCCCTGCATCGCAATCCGACTGTGCGAGAACCGTTGCAGGCTACCTTGGGCAATCATCCCCGTGTGTTCTTAACCGAGCCACTGGATTATGCTGAACTGGTGGGAGCTATTCAGCGCAGTTATTTATTACTGACGGATTCTGGTGGCCTGCAAGAAGAAGCCCCCAGTTTAGGAAAACCCGTTCTGGTATTGCGAGAAACCACCGAGCGACCGGAAGCAATTGTGGCCGGAACTGCCAGGTTGGTTGGTACAGACCCAAATCGCATCCTGGAGACTGCCGCCAACTTACTGGACAATCCACTGGCCTATGACGCGATGGCCAAAGCAATCAATCCCTTTGGAGATGGTCATGCCAGCGATCGCATTTTGCAAATTGTGACAGATTATTTTGAGGGAATCGCGAGTAGGGAATCAACTCACTCATCTTCTAGTAACTCTGGAGGAGGTAGCTTCTGCTGATCGAGCAGTTCCTTCTTTGACTTTTTCAAAGTCTTCCACAACTCCTTAATCTGTCTATAAGCATCCTCAGTACTAATTTTGCCACCCGTTTCCAGGCCACAAATCAGCGATACCCGCTGGGCAAACTCCTGCAAGTTGGCATTGAACACAAGCTGTTCAGGAGTAAAGCTTCCGTGATACCGACCGATGGGGTACAAGAATTTTTCTCTTTCAGGACTGTCTGCCACGGCAAAAAATTCTACACGAAAGGACTTTTGATTCAAGGAAGAGGCCATGGCGATTGCCTGCCGTCTGCGTCCAATAGGCCGGCCAACAGTTCAAGCCGCTTTTGATTCAAGGAAGAGGCCATGGCGATCGCCTGCACCATTTTGATCATACTGATCTACTCGCAGAACAGGTATAGGCTCCTGTCCCCACCGGGTATTCAAACCCTTCAATATTTTCTAAATGATGGCCTCTCCCACTCTTTCACCTTCTCATCTTCCCCCATCTCACCTTAGTTTTCCTCTATCCAGAGGTTAACGACAGAAACTGATGCACCAGGGCGATCGCATCTTCAACATGGCCTGCAATTCCTAACGGATAACTGGCTAAATTCTGAAAAAACCGACAATCCATTTCCGAGAGATTTAGGAGCACAATCGGTTTGCCTGTTTTGATCGCTAAAGCCACCTCGGCAGCAGTTCCGGCTCCCAAACCACAGCTAATAATCACAGAACTGGAGAGAACATTAATGATATTGCGGCCATTACCCATCCCCGTCACGATCGCAATATCAATCGCATCAGCAGCATCCTCCCGGTGCTTACTGGGTAAAATCCCGATCGTTAATCCTCCTGCACCTTTTGCTCCCCGACTGGCCGCCGCCATCACCCCGACTGGCCGACCACCTGTCAGCAAAACCCATCCCGCCGTGGCGATCGCCTGACCCAGTTCATAAGCGACCTGCATATCCCTTGCCGTCGCCTGCTCCCCTGGCCCCATGACCCCGATGATTGTTTGCATGGCAAAGTTCTTAAATCTGAGCATTCACCGCTTGCCGGATCTCAGGTAGCCGGACTGTGCGACCTCCTTCACTGCCAGGGCATTCGGTGGCGACCCGATCGCGGTGGCCCATGATGCGAGGCAGATTGCGGGTGCCAAAGTCTGCCGTGGGGGTGGGAATGGGCGTTACAGTATCCGTAATGCCATAGCGTTTACACAGAATGGTGCAGAGGGCTACAGCAGCATTGTACATCTGCGAATTAATCATGACCGAACTATAGATACCATCAAAGGCAACTCCTAACCCATCATTCACCACGTCGTGTGATCCCCGTTTTGTTTCCGAGCGGGCAGCATACACCCGGCCACTGGGCATGATGATGAAGTGATACCCAATATCTAACCAACCATTACCGTTAACATGACCATTCCAGATCACCCGCATCCGGGCGACTTCATCGGCGATCGCGGCATTCGGAGAGAGCGCATTACCCAGAAACGTATGGTGGATGGTGATTCCTTTGGGTTGCAGATTGGGCAGACTGGTTGGCGTGGGCGTACCAGTCCAGGTACTGCGGGGCAGCACCTTAAAACCTGTATCTCCCTGCACAACCTGAATGATGGTCTGGGCTTTGTCTTGTTCGGAACCAATAATTTCTACTAAACGGTTGCCTGTCTGTCGAAATAGGGTTTGTGCTTGCCACTGCTCAGCCCTGACCAGGGGACGAGCCAGTTCCACTTTTTGATCGACCCGCAGTACCAGTTGGTCGCCGTCATTATAATTTTCTGCAGTCCCGGTTAACAAAATGGTTTCTTCAACCTTGGCCTGTTGAGGAGGATTTGTAAAACTTAACCGGGGTGGACGGGGTGGAGCCGCAACGATCTCAACTTCGGCAGTAGCCCGATTTTTACCATCTGAACTAATAATCTCTAGAGTACGTTTTCCCAACTGGTTAAACCCGATCGTCGCCTGCCATTTCCCTAATCGCACAATCGGGCGAGCCAGTTCAAACTGGCCATCTGCCCGCAAAAACAACGCTGACCCGTCAGGAAAATTGGTGGCTGTTCCCTCAATGACGGCTGCCTGTCCAATTTGCAACCGGGTAGGAACCTGGGTAAACCGTAACTGTCGCGTCTGCGGCACACTATCCACAACAGGAATGATAATTTCTGTGCTGTCCGTGCCAACAGCGATTCGCAAACGGCGGTTGCCGGTCTGCTGAAACAAAAAATCAACTTGCCAGGTGCCATCGGGTTTGATGACCGGGCCATTGGTGGTGTAAAACCCATCAACCGTTAACCGCAACGTTCTCCCTGCATAGGTCGTTGAGGCTATCCCCAGAATGGAGAATCGTTGCTGGACTAGAACTGGCGCTTGGGGAGCCTGAGTAACCTGAAGCATAAGTTAATTGGCCTGAACACGAGAGCTTTCCCTGCAAGAACCAGTTTGCCCCAAATCAGCACAAAGTCAAGAATCGGGATGCTAGACAGCGCCTGAAACAGGAAAGCTAACTAATCACATTGTCCCAGGGAACATCTGGACGTAATCGCCTCCCGACTTCTATCAAATCACCCAGGCGATCGGTACGAACTAGTTCATAAATCAGATCACCTGTTTTCTGAGAACGAGACTGACCATACAAGGCATCATAATCAACCCCTAAGTCAAATACTAAAACTGATAACTCTTGCGGATTGAAGCGACTTTCAAGCATATCCCGCAGCTTAACAAGATTCGCGGTTCCCTTTTCTGGCTTAATTTCTGTTGGAGTAGGCTCATTGGCGACGTTACCAGTTGTTGTTGCGATCGTTCCGTCCCGAAATCTCCCACTGACGACAATGTTCTGATTGCTCGTTACAACAATGTTGGATTCCATATAGATTTATTAAGTTTACGCCACAAAGCGATACTTCCTTACGGAAGAGCTAAAACGGCATCTAGCCTTAAAAGCCAGAGTTCCTCAGCCTTTATTTTGATTGTCTAGCTTTGCTCTTCAATTTTAGTCCCCACATGTCAGTAAACTTATCAGAATATATGCCCACCTCTACCTCAGTCCCAGGATAGCCTCAGAAGCGACTTGCAGTTACCCAGAAAGACTTGACCTGCAAAGCCTGAGAAAAAAAGATTTATAGGCAACAGTCAAACTAACCACCAGTGAAATAGCAGAAATCAGAATAGGAAGCCAATCTTTAAGAAGCATGATAGCAACACCGGAGGGGAGTCACCCCAATCTTATTCATTAGTCGCCAGATTTCATCCTATAATGTCATACCCTATTTCTATTTGGTGGATCATGCTTTCCTACTCATTGCAGTGCTCTTGCGTAGTCCTAAATAGTTAATGAATCAGGGAGTTAGAATCAATTTTCCCCGAGGAAGGGTGCCTGCCCATTCTCAGAGGATTGCTATATCAACGGCTATGATTAGAATGAGTAGAAAAAGATTAGGAGCTAATAGCCAAAATGGCAGGTCAACTGTTACTGGTCGATGATGAACCAGGACTGCGAGAAGCGGTGCAAGCCTACCTGGAAGATAGCGGCTTTACCGTCGATGTAGCCAGTAATGCCCGTGAAGGGTTGGATCTGGCTCGACAGAAACTGCCTGACCTGGTGATTACGGATATCATGATGCCTCAGGTGGATGGCTATCAGTTTTTGAAGCAGTTGCGCGAAGAGCCTCAGTTTAAGACCCTCCCGATCGTGTTCCTCACTGCTAGAGGGATGACTGCCGATCGCATTCAGGGATACAACGCCGGATGTGATGCCTATATCTCCAAGCCCTTTGATCCCGATGAATTAGTCGCAGTGATCAAGAACTTACTGGAAAAACAAGCTGCGGCTCGCAGTGGAGGCGATGATGAGGTACATAACATTGCTGATATGGCGCGGCAGATTGCCGAAATTCGGGCCTTACTGACTCAGAGAGGGGCAATCGCCCAGAGCACTACTCCGGTCAAACTTGACCTCACCCCGCGGGAGCAAAGCGTGCTGAACCTGGTAGTCGATGGCATGATGAACAAGGAAATTGCCCGTCGCCTGGAAACCAGCGTGCGGAATGTGGAGAAATACGTCAGCCGTTTGTTTGTCAAAACAGGTACCAACAGCCGTACCGAGTTGGTGCGGTACGCCCTAGAACATGGGCTGACAAAGGAATAGATCAGGAATCAGGAATTGGTAGAGATATCCTGGCAAAACGCCTCCACGAGAGGGTGAGCAAGTTGATCAGGTGAATCTTTAAAAGTAAATAGGGATTCGGGGACAACTCTGGATCGAAGAGTTAGGCTATTGACTGCACAGTTCAATGGCAGGCTGTTGACTCTCCACGATCGAGTACTCATGAAAGGCAAAAAAGTTCTGTTAACTGGTGGCACAGGTGGTTTAGGACTGGGGGTAACACCCGCTGTCTTAGCTCAGGGAGCCAATGTCACTATTCCCTATCACAATCCCAAAGAGGTAGAACGGTTAAAGGGATTTCTAGCTCCTGCAGATTTTGCCCGAATTCAATTTGTCGCAACGGACTTAACCCATGAACCCTCAGTTCAGCATCTAGTGGATGGGATGGGGCAGGTGGATGTACTGATTCATCTGGTGGGTGGGTTTTCGATGGGCAAAACCTATGAGTATCGTCTGGAACAATGGCAGGCTGACTTTCAGCTAAATTTGACCACAACCTTTCTGGCCTGTAAGCATAGCTTGCGGAAAATGGTGGCTTCTGGATATGGCCGGATTGTCACAGTAGGGTCACGGGCAGCGGTGGAACCAGGGGGACAACTGGCCGCTTACTGTGCATCTAAGGCTGGAGTGGTGGCGTTAACTCGGGCGATCGCCGATGAAATGAAAGGCACCAATATCACAGCCAATGTCGTCCTCCCCAGCATTATTGATACGCCTGCCAATCGAGCAGCCATGGGAGCAGAGAATGCCTTCCAATGGGTAAAACCAGAATCGCTGGCTCAGGTCATCTGCTTTTTAGCCTCTGAAGCTGCTCGTGATCTTCGAGGTGCAGCAGTACCTGTGTATGGAGACGTTTAAGGAATATCAGCAAAACTCTCGGAGGATAGCATGAAAACTTCGAAAAATAACAGTAATGACAATGACTTACTCTGTTTAGATGAAGATCATCAAGAAAAGCAAAAGAAAAAAGATAAAATCAAAAAGAAGAAAAACAAGAATAAACTGTCTAAAAAATCTGACAAGAAACTGAGTAAAATACTTTATGAAAGCGCAGAAGATATTTCTACAAAACTTTCTACTGAGTTTTATGAGAAAGAATTGAAGAAGCTGCAGATTGAATTAGTAAAGATGCAGTATTGGATCAAGCACACAGGTTATCGGGTAGTAATTATTTTTGAAGGGCGGGACGCTGCGGGTAAGGGTGGTACTATCAAACGGATTATTGAATTACTCAATCCTCGTGGCTGCCGGGTGGTGGCCCTAGGAACGCCCTCTGATATTGAAAAAACCCAGTGGTATTTTCAGCGCTACGTAGCACATTTACCCTCAGCTGGGGAGATTGTGTTGTTCGATCGCAGTTGGTATAACCGGGCAGGAGTAGAGCGAGTGATGGGCTTTTGCACCGATGAGCAGTATCAGGAATTTATGCAGTCCTGCCCAGAGTTTGAACGGATGCTGGTGCGATCGGGGATCGTGTTGCTGAAATACTGGTTTTCCGTCAGTGACGAAGAACAGGAAAGACGCTTTCAAGCGCGTACCCAGGATCCAATTCGCCGCTGGAAACTCAGCCCTATGGATCTAGAATCCAGAAACCGCTGGGTAGAATATTCCAAAGCCAAGGATGAAATGTTTACCCATACCAATATTCCAGAGGCTCCCTGGTTCACGATCGAAGCTGACGATAAGAAACGGGCAAGGCTCAACTGCATCCACCATATCTTGAGCAAAGTTCCCTACGAAGATATGGTACCCCCACCTCTAGAACTCTCTCCCCGTGTCATCTGTGAAGACTACGTACGGGCACCCCGCAACGAACAGTTCTTCGTGCCCCAAGTGTATTAGCGAGTTGGAGAATTCAGAGTTTTTAAAGAACTCTAAGTTCTAAGAACACAAAAATTACTGCATGAGAATATACTCCAACTGTTAGAATACAAGAAGAATTATGCTTAAAAATAACCCCAAATAACCTCAAAATTATGCCCCTACCTCCCGTTGCCTTGGCCCATGTGGCCGATTACTTCAAAGTCCTGTCTGAATTGAGCCGTTTGCAGGTACTCTGCTGCCTGCGATCGGGTTCTAAAAACGTAACGGAAATTATGGAAGAGACAGGGTTAGGGCAGGCTAATGTCTCCAAGCATCTGAAGATCCTGGCTCAGGCTGGAATCGTGTCTCGTACTCCCAAAGGCGTGAGTGTGTACTACGAAATTGCCGAACCGTTTATTTTCGATCTGTGTGAATTGGTGAGCGATCGCCTGTCCTTCCGCTTAGAAGAACAATCGCAACAACTCAAACAATTGGAAAGCCTGCGGCGACCCGAAGTGATGACGCGATGATGGAATGACGAGATAACAGAAAATGACGTAACGGGATGAGGCGATCGCCTTCTCATCATTTCTCATCATCCCCCGTCATCTTATTCTCATTGCTCTGGCCAGCACCACAATCCCCTTCACCTGAAAGCCACGATCGCGGAGGGTCTTGGCAGCGGCTTGAGCAGTTGCTCCAGTTGTGTAAATGTCATCGAGCAGCAGAATAGGCTGAGAGGGTCGCTGATGGAGTAAGGCTCGCCCCAGGCAAAAAGCAGCTTGCAAGTTCTGTTGCCGTTCCAGGTTCGACAGTGTGAATTGGGCTGCTGTTGCTCGCTGGCGTTCCAAGCCATCTACTTTCAAGGGGAGGCGGGTGGCCTGACAAAAGGAACGAGCCAGTAGCGCCGCCTGATTAAACCCTCGTTCTCGCTGTTTGCTGATGTGCATGGGAATGGGAACCACGATCGCGGGAGTCAAAACAGGATGGGCACAATTCCAGGCACTTCCCATCCAGGCTCCTAGCGGATAAGCCAGATGAGGCTGATTGTCATATTTCAAAGCGGCGATCGCCTGTTTCAACGCACCACTATATACCCCCCAGGCAAACACTGGCAGGTTCTCCGCCATGTCCCAGGTTGGTGTCACCTGACAAGCCATAATCCGCCGCTGACAGGTGTTGCAAATCTCAGTCGGAGCCGATCGCTGACAAAGTGGACAGGGCGACTCCAAAAGCACCTTCAGTCCCCGATCCAGTAACCTTCTCAAACCTTTCATTGCTGGCACTTCTCACTCGCATACAGTACAGCCAATCACCAACCCCTAATCCCCAATTCCCGCCCCTGCTCCCCAACCCCAATGAAGTGTGCCCAGGGATTGAGCCGAACTTGTGATAATCCTTCATTTATTGTGAGGAAGGGACACCTGCTCAACGATTGACGGCTAAGATCGAGCCGTGTCTATACGTCCGCCTTTGTGGATCCTCTCCTCTACTCACTGAATCAGGCTCCCTTGCCTTCTGTAACATCGGTGGGATACAAGGCATTCCACCTCAGTCAGCTTTTGCAGAAGGGATATCCAGTGCTGCCAGGGTTTGTGGTTACGGCAGAGGCATTGTGGTCTTTTCTGCACTCGATCGCCTGGGATCAGCCTTTGTTTGCTGATTTTCCCAGTTCTGCTCTGCGGGTTGATATCGACAATCCCGCGCAACTGCAGGCGATCGCCACTCAGTTACGTCACTCCATCACGACCTCCCCGTTGCCCAATTCCCTGCTGCAGGAACTTGAGGTCAGGATGGCGGAGTTACCCGCGACAAGCTTGATTCTGCGGCCTTCGCTGCGAGTGAATAACATTTCTCAAGCAACCCTTGCTGACCCTGTTGGGTTAGCTACAGGCAGCGGTGGAGGACTCTTTAACGCGGAGATTTGTGCAGCGAACCTGCCCTCATTAGCAAAAACTTTGCCAGTCGTTTGGGCCAACCTGTTCAGCGCTAAAAGTTTGTTTTACTGGCAACGATCGGGGATTCCCCTACAAAACATACGATTGGCCGTCCTGGTGCAATCCATGCAAGATGCGATCGCGGCAGGTACAGTCATGACCACACCATCCCAGCTGCAGATTCAGGCGACTCCGGGTTTGGGAATGGCGATCGACCGGGGAGAAGTGGTTCCCGACACCTATCAGATTCAACTGGAAACGGGCACGGTGCAGGCGAAACACCTGGGCTGGAAGGCGATCGCCTATCATCTAGCGGCTCCCCCAGCCGAGTCAACGTCTCTGCTAACAGCGATTCCCCTCTCAGACGAGGAGCAACAGCGACACACCCTGCAAGCCATTGACCTGGAACACCTTGTGGATCTGGTACAACAGGTGATGGCCGATTTGGGTGCCAATTTGTCTCTGGGATGGCTGTTGCATCAGCAGGCTAATGGGACTCGCCAACTGTATCTCACCCATGTTCTACCCACAGGCAATCACCGAGAGACACGAGTTAGCGAACAGAACAATCGCCCCTCTCGAGCGGTAAGTAATCTCCCAACCAGACAGGCTCCCTATAAGCGCACCACCAATCAGCAGGTTTTAATTGGCACTGGATTGGCTGCATCCGGGGGACAGGTCTTTGCCAGGGCCAGCGTAATTGCCTCCGATCGCATCCCAGCCGATATTTCCCCCCATACTGTGTTGGTTGCACCGACAATACCCCTGGATTGGTTGCCCTGGATTGAAACAGCCGCGGCATTGGTTACCGAACAGGGCAGCATGACCAGTCATTGTGCGATCCTGGCCCGGGAGTTGCGGGTGCCTGCGGTGCTGGGAGTTTCCAACGTCACCCAGCAAATCCAATCTGGCGAGTTGCTATGGGTCGATGGCGATCGCGGCAGAATTTACCGAATTACCAAACCCAGCCAGAAACCCCTTCACTCACCCCTGCCTACCCCCTCTGAGCGGAGGGTTCATCTAGAAATGGCTTTGCCTCTGCAGCAGCCATTCCCTCAGGCGGTTAGCCATCGCCCCGACGCACTCAGTTGATGGTGAATTTGAGCCAACCCACCCGCCTGGGACAAATAGCGGCGTTACCTGTGGATGGCGTTGGCCTCTTGCGATCGGAATTGCTGGCTCTGTCAGTGCTAGATGCCCAATCTCCTGATCACTGGTTACAACACCATTCCCAGCAAGAATTTATTCAGCAGATGGCAGTAGCAATTCAGCAATTTGCTCAGGCATTCCACCCGCGCCCTGTGTTCTACCGCTCCCTGGATCTGCGACCTCACGAATGGCAAGGTGCGGTAGCTCAGATGCCGCACTCGGAGGCATCAGTACTGGGACTGCGAGGAGCATTCAGTTACCAGCTTGCTCCCGAACTCTTTCAACTAGAACTGGCAGCAATCGCGCAGGTACAACAGGCTGGCTATCCCAATGTGCGGCTGATTCTGCCATTTGTGCGGGCTGTGGAAGAATTCACGGTTTGCCGTCAGTATGTTGAACAGGCCGGACTCATGCAATCGCCAGAATTTCAACTCTGGATCATGGCCGAAGTTCCTGCTGTGTTGCTGCTTCTGCCAGAGTTTGTGGAGGCGGGAGTGCAGGGCATTTCCATTGGCACCAATGATTTAACCCAACTGCTGCTAGGAGCGCATCGAGATCAACCTGAACTAGCCAGCGTGTTTAATGAACGCCATCCAGCCGTGCGACGGGCGATCGCCCATCTGATTCAGCAATCTCGGCAACTGAGAATTCCCTGTTCTATCTGCGGTGAAGCGCCCTCCCGCCATCTCGATCTAATTGAGGATTTAGTGAAGTGGGGAATTGATACCATCTCTGTGGTTCCAGATGCAGTGGAGCGTACTCAGGCCGCGATCGTCCAGGCAGAAACTCGCTTTCGCTACTATCTATAAGGCGTTTTGACGCATCTCCAACCCCTGGTGGCCCAGTAAGTAGGATAAATTTCCCTCTGATATTACAAAGAAATCGTGAAGAGCAAAGGACTCCAGGATCTGCTGAAATTTTTCTCAGCACTCACCACTCAACTTTCAGCGCTTCTGGAACTTTCAAATCTTCCAGGGAATGGATGGAATGACAATGCTAGTCTATACTCTAAACGAAGTCCGGTAGAAAACGGCAGCGTTTCTCCGCAGAACAACCACTAATTCTGGACTTGGGGCGAGGATCAAATTTGACCCATGAGGGTGAGTGCGCTGGCTGGGGGTTGTAAGGCAGATTCTAAAACAAGGGTACTTACAACCGTTGGGACAGCAACCTATGATGTTAGCTGAAAAAATGGCACTGGCTGAAACAATCTCCGATGAATGGCAAGCACGACTGCAGGAAGAACTACCTGAGCACAGTTTTGCGGCCCGTAACAGCATTGTGCGCTGGCTAGTTGGGGAAGACACCTCTCGCTTTGATGGCCTGAATGCCATGCAGCGGCAAATTATCGAGCAGGCAATGGATTACCGCTACCGGATTCTGCGTCAGCGCTATCTGGGAATGTCGCCAGAAAAAGCCTATAAAGGACTGATCCAACGGCTCAGCAATCTGTTTTTGATTCGCAATAAAGTTCGTACCTGGATCGCCCTATCTCGCGATCGCCAATGTACCGTCGTGGATGTGCTGGAAGAAGTAATTCAGGAACTGTTGCAGAACGATCGCTACATGCAACAGCAGGTAGCCTGGATTGCCCAATGTACCCGTGATGCTCGCCTGCGGAATGCTTTGTTATTGGCCAGTACCGAAGAGTATTGTCTGCGCCCCATTCGGAATCAACCTCTGTTGTGTTACCGCTTCGTAAATTACCTGCGTCGCACCCAGAAAGGCGGAATGACTCAGGTGCCGACCGACGATTTCATCCGCCTGGTTTCCGAAGAGATTTCACCCGATGATTCGGAAGGCTCGGTCAGCCTGTTAGATTCCCGTGCTGTCGATGAGTATCTGGACACTCAAGCAGAACTGGAACAGCAAGAACTGCGAAATATAGTACAGCAAAGGTTTGAAGCCTATCTGATCGAGAAGAATGTGGATCCTCAGGCCGTTAACTGGCTACGGCTGTATCTCCAGGGGCGATCGCAAGAAGCGATCGCCAAGGAACTCAATATGGAGGTGAAGCAAATTTATCGCCTGCGAGAAAAGGTGAGCTACCATGCTGTCAAAGTATTTGCCTCCAAAACCCAGGCCGATCTTGTGGCCGCCTGGTTAGGCAACCAGCCCAAGTCTCAGAATTAGACAATGTAAGGTTTTGATGGTTTTTGTCTCATACTCTATGGAGTTTATGCTATGTCGTTGGTTAATCAGGGATCTAAGTTTCCCTGGCAGATTAGCATAGTAGTCCAGACCTACTGAGCAATTCCCTATGGTGTTTCCTCCTGGTGCCCCGTCCGAGTTCCAAGAATCTGAACCACGACGCACTGCTCAGGCACAACAGTCAAAACCGGATTGGATGAATCAAATTGATGCCGAGCAAGCCTTTCGATTGGTAGACAGCATTCTTCCCTTCGAGGCTTGCTTGTATCACCAAATTTTGCCCCTCTCTCTGGAGGGGAGCCGACTGAAACTGGGAATGGTGAACATTGATGATATGGCGGCCCTGGATTATGTCCGTCGCATCCTGGCTTATATGAATTGCTCCCTGGTGCCCCATCCCCTGGCTTCAGATGTTCATTATGCTGCGTTGTCGGCTTACCTGCAATATTCCGACCAACAAAAGAAGGCTGTTAGCCCTGCGGCTCCTTCGGTAGCTAGACGGATTGCCAAAAAGCTGGCTGAACAATCTTCCCAAAGAGCCTCCGATACAGGAACAGAGCATTCGCCCTATCCCCATGCCAGTCCAACGCTCCTGATAGATAGCCCGACTGAATTACCGTCTTTTCGTACGAACCCACCTGCCGATAACGAGCTTGTAGAAAGCGAGCGATCGCTGGCTCCTCAACCCCTGGGAGTTCATGAAGATGAGAATACGGCTATCTTCAGCGAACCCTTTGAAAGCACAGCACCATCAGATCAAACGGCTGAGTTAGAAATTGCTCCTCAACACCTGTCGGATGATCCAGTCGTATTGTCGTCTCTTCCAGCCGATACTTTACTCCAGGAGCTTCTAGGACGCATTCTGGCATGGGGCATTGGTCGTCTGTATTTAGAGCAACGACTTGAACATGGCCGAATTTGGTGGAGCCAGAATGGCGTTTTGCAAGCTGTGCTGGAAAAGTTGCCTACGGCTACACTGCAAGGTGTAATTCGGGAACTAAAACAATTAACCAATTTACCCACAACCGTGGTTCACAAGAATAAGCAAGTTGAAATTGAAAAAATGTACCAGGGCCGTCGCTTATTACTGCGGCTACGACTAATGCCCGGAAAGTACGGCGAAGAAGCAACCTTACAAGTCCTGCGTGGGGCTGCACTCAAGTTCTATCGGCAGCAGCAGTTGGTTAATCTGGCTCAAGAAGCCACAGGGATTGCCCAGCAACTGCAAAAAAAGTGAATGAAATGGCCGCCTACAGTCGGGATTATGCTGTGGAGCCGCCGAATCATTTATGGATTTACTATAATCTTGATCGCATCCTGAAACGCATTGGCTACCAAATGTCCAGCCTACAGACCCTGAAGCCTAACGACTCCGCTGAAGAAGAGTAAATTTATCGGGTAGCGCGTTTATTCAGATTTTGCAACTCGGTAGTCGGTTCATCAGGATTAGAGGGTAGGTCTGGAAAGGCTGAAGCCTCCTGCTCCTTATCTTGATCCGGCGAGATCGCGGGCGGACATCCCTGCTGCAGAGCCAGATTACGGCGACTGATAGCCTGTAAAAAATCTGGTTTTAGCTGCAAAGCCCGATCATAGCTCTCCAGCGCTGCTTCGTAGTCCCCCAGATGGCTAAGGGCAACCCCTCGGCTATACCAGGCAGGATAAAAATCCGGATTGATCTGCACCGCGTGATCGTAACTGGCGATCGCCGCTTCATTTTGTCCCAGGTGTCCCAAGGCTACACCTCTGGCATACCAGGCTTCATACAGATTAGGTTGATGCTCCACGGCTTTGTCATAGCTGCTAATCGCTTCTGTATACATCCCCAATTTACGAAAAGCAGATCCCCGACTGTACCAGGCTCGGGAGAATTGAGCATCTAATTGAATCGCTTGCTCATAACTGCGGATGGCTTCCTCGTAGCGTCCAGACTTGTAAAGGGTACTTCCCCAGTTGTACCAGGCTTCTCGCAGATCGGGTTTGAGATGCAGCGCCTGACTGTAACTGTCGATTGCCTCTCGATACCGCCCCAGCGCATCTAAGGCATTGCCCCGGTTATACCAGGCTTCATGCAGATCCGACTTAATTTTGAGTGCCTGGTCATAGCTGGCGATCGCCTCCTCATATCGTCCCAGTTTGTGTAATACATTGCCCTGGCTATACCAGGCTCCATACCAGTCAGGTTTGATCGTCAGTACCCGTTCGTAACTGGTCAGTGCTTCGGTATAGCGCTGTAAGCGGTGCAGGATATTGGCCCGGTTGTACCAGGCATTGGAGTAATGGGGCCGGAATTCGATCGCCTTGTCGTAGCTTTCGATCGCTTCCTCATAGCGCCCCAACTTGTCCAGAATAATCGCCCGGTTATACCAGGACTTGGAATAGTCCGGTTCCAGTTGTAAAGATTGGTCGTAACTTTCCAGAGCCGCCTCGTAACAGCCTGACTTATCCAACGCATTCCCCCGGTTATACCAGACCTGATGAAAGGATGGTCGTAACTTCAGGGCCTGATCGTAACTGGTGATCGCGGCTTCATAACTTCCCAGATGATAGAGGGCAATTCCCCGGCTATTTAGGGCTTCTGGGTAATTGGGCTGCAAATCCAGTGCCTGGTTGAAACAAGTGATGGCATCGCTATAACGGCCCAACTCGCAGAGGGTAATGCCCTTGTGGGACCAGGGCTTGTACCAATTTGGATTAAGTTGCAAGGACTGATCGAAGTTGGCGATCGCACCTTCAAAGGCACCAGCATGGCTTAGCTGTAATCCCTGCTGAAGGAAAAGTTCTACTTCCAGGTTCGACATCCGGGGCATGGTGTGAAGCACCCAACAGGTAGTGGTTTGATTAAGCTCGTAGATGTACTTAATAGCCTTTATGCCCATTCAGAACGAAAGAGTACAAGGGGGTTACTCCCCTTACCCCTTCTACCGTCAACAAGCAGGCTTTCAATAACAGAGTACTATTGGTCTGCTTGAGCAAGTGTGACGTTTCTGTCAACCTCAATCACCCCCTTTAAAGACATCTCTTTTTCACAAGAGGTTATTGCAGCCAGTCCCCCCATATATCCATCCTTTTGGACCTTCACGGAGAAAGATCTGCTTGAGGCAGACGAAAAAGAGTTCTTTAAACTATAAAGAAATATGTATCCTGGAGGAGAAAGATTGTATAACCGAACAACTTATCAGGGTGATGCATCCCTAACCAAATTTTATTAATAGAAAAAATTTGTAGTGTATGATCCCAACCGTACCTTTAAGGCAACCTATTCCTTCACTTGTTTAAGTTCCTTGCTGTTCCACCTCATGTCAGTACCACTCACTGTGGGTTCAATTCAGAGATGACATCCTTAAGCTCAATCCAGGATAGCATTATTTTAAAGCTCAGAGAATAACCTGTTGACGGTTCGTGAATTCGCTGTTCCTCCTCCACACACCTCTCACTTAGCAGCAGAAAGAGCAACACGTAAATGGTTAATCAAAGGGCAGAACGATCGCAGCGTCTAGCCTGGTTAGAAGGAGTTCGGATCCTCTCAGTGGTGATGCTGCTCCTCTATCATGTTCAGTTACGGTTTACGGGATACGCCTATACTCCCCAGCCAACCGGATTGGTAGATAATCTCAACCAGTTAATTGCGGTGACAGAAGAATTACCGGGCCAGGGCAGTTGGATGCAATTGCTGGCTCTACCCGCCTGGTTTGGATTTCAGTTTGTGGATGTGCTGGTACTGGTTAGCGGGTTTAGCCTGGTGCTATCCCTACAGGGAAAATATCTGGAGGTCGGTCAGTTTCTACGACGGCGATTGTCAAGGATTCTTGTACCTTTTTGGACGGTGGTTTGGTTGGCTGTGCCCCTGCTCTGGACGATCGCAGTCGCCACCGGAAGCCGTCTTCCTGAACCCTGGTATCTGTTTGCTGGAATTACCTATCCCCTGACATTCAGTTATGACAGTGAATTATTAGTCGGCACCAGTGGTCCGTGGTGGCTCATGTCACTAACCCTAAGCTTTGCTGTGCTCTCTCCCTGGTTGTGGAAGCTGATGCAGCGTTGGGGAGGAATGAACTTATTGTTAGTAAGTACAATCCTGACCATCGGCTATCGCGCTCTGGCAGTCTACGGTTTAGGCGGACATCCAACTTCCGTAATTTGGGATAGTGCGGCAGGTTGGCATCCCTTCGCATTGTTCCTGTCTAAACTGAGTACATTTGTCCTAGGCATGGTTGTAGGACAAGCATTTACTCAGCGACGTGGCCCAGTGTACTGGCCAGTTCGCAAGGCTTTAATTGTAGGAATTTTGATTTATGCGATCGGCTTCTTCTGCCAGTTTTACCTGTGGGGATGGGTGTTCTCAGATTTATTACTGCCGATCGGCTTAGGGCTGTGTATCATGGTGGCCTTGCGTGCTCTGGCCAATCAACCGATGGCAGCAACAATGGTAACGCTGGGAGCCTATACCTATACCTACTTCCTGCTGCATGGTCTGGTGGCCGATCGAATACTGCAGTTAATTGTTCAGGGCGACCCGACCCGGTATGTCCTGATGCTACCCGTGATAGTGGGAGGCACGTTGATTTTGGCAATGTTAGTGGAGTACATCAGTCCTCTAATTCAACGCATTCTAGTTGGATTAGCGCGGGATCTGGACTATGTTCTAGCGACGACCCCAACTCTGTCCCAACGGTTCTGGAATCCACAAGTGGGAGACCAAGTGCGGTACCGGGGGGAAGCAGGCTGGACAGTGTTAAAGGTAGAAAAACTGCTAGATGAACGGGAGTTTTTCCTCTGTCAGGTGAGTGATGGACGGCGATCGCTCTGGGCCAACGAGGACGATCTAGAACCAATTGGGCAACGCCTTTCATGAGTGGCCTGAAGGTTGTCCTGATTTGTTTTGCTGAGGTTGGTCTGGAATCTCAACGAGCCATTTGCCAATCATTCAACGTTTCACCCTAAGGACTGGAGAACCGACGTGAAGAAGTGGTCAGTCGATCTGCACAAATTAATCTATACCCACATTGTATTGATTGGGGTACCTACGATTTTTTATTACTGCCTGCGACGAGGCGGCTTTACGCTGATCGATGTCCACATAGCGATTTCAACGTTCTTCTTAGTCAGTTCCCTGATGATTATTGTGGAATCGTCTAATGCGTTGTTCCGTCGCTATGCTGTTACCTCCGAAAAGCCAACTCCAGAACCTCTCAAGCGGCTCAGGCGATCCTTCAAATCAGCCTTTGGCATTGAGGGCCGCTGTCTCCGTCCACAAACCCCTTTACCCCGCTGCTCTGTGATCGTAGTGGCCTACCTGCCAAACGAACAGAACATTATTCTGGAAACGCTGCAACACATTCTGGCCACAGTGGAGCGATCGCCCGCTGGCCTGGAACTGATTCTGGCTTATAACACTCCGGTTGATTTACCGATCGAAACCGACCTGCACCTGCTAGCCGAGGCTCATCCAGAACTACAACTCCTGCGGGTGGAGGGCAGTCATTCTAAAGCGGAGAATATTAATGCCGCGCTGGAAATTGTGACCGGAAAGATCACCTGTATTCTGGACGCTGATCACCATCCCAGTGCCGACTGTTTTGCCCGAGCATGGCGCTGGCTAGAACAAGGCTACGACGTAGTACAGGGGCGCAATGTCATCCGCAATCACGCCCACAGTCTGTTAACTCAGAATATCGCTGTGGAGTTTGAATCCCTGTATGGCGTGAGTCATCCAGCTAAGTCTTTCTTAACCGACTCCACCATCTTTGGTGGCTCTAATGGCTACTGGCGCACCTCCGCCTTGCAGAGAATCCGGTTTAATCCCACGATGCTGACGGAAGACATTGATGCCACGATGCGAACATTGCTGAATGGCTATCGGATCGTTCACGATCGCAGTATCATTGCCACGGAATTAGCGCCAGAAGATTTCAGTTCCTTCTGGTTTCAGCGCAAACGCTGGGCACAGGGCTGGCTGGAAGTCAGTTTTAAGTATCAGCGACGAGTCTGGCGATCTCCCCACTTCACCCTCTGGCAGAAGATCTACTGGACATATCTGCTCTACTACTGCGTCATTTACTCCCTGTGTGCCTTGCAGATTCTGCCGCTGATTCTCAGTATGCTTTTATTCCACGGCTATTTGCCACCTTCCGATAATGCCTACTTGTGGATCAGTACACTAATTACCTTATTCAGCGGGTTCTATCAAACAGTTGTAACCATGAAAGTAGCAGCGATTCGTTATCCTAACCGTTACTTTGCCCAGCACGCAATTCTCATCTTCTTCTACACCACCTTGAAAAACATGATCTCAACCGTAGGACTGTATGACCATTTGAATGGGCAGAACAATTGGGTGGTGACTCCCCGTGGCAAACAATCTACTCCCGTGGTTCAACCAGATGCTGGAGCTGTGTTGGGTTCAACTACCGACCTCGGTTCTACAGAAGAACCTTTATTGCCTTAGCCCGATTCTCAGGGCAATCTGGCTTCTATTTCTGCATCTGTAAAAATAACCGGATACCCAGTTTACAACTTGAGGTTGCTAAGCATTGTAAAGTGCCACTAAAAGAATCAGGGGTTCAGCTTCGTTTAGTCTCCGGCTTTGATAGTTCCGTACAAATTATGAAAGTGGGCAGAAAAGAAACAGGTTGGTAGTATGCTGTAGTAGTTTTCTATAAGGATATGAAAATGACCTATACAGCCGATGAATCCAAAACGGTCGTGCAAGCTGTGATGATGAGTGGAATGGCAGTCGCGATCGCCGATATAGGAATTATCTCAACAGCAATCGAAATGTCTGCTTTAGCTAGGGAATTGGTAGGAGCGACCAGGAATTACCCCAACAACAGTATTATTCAATCCATTTTTTCGGAAGTAGCTCTGAAGCACAATTCACCTGGGGAAGTACCCAAGGATATCACACCTGAAAATGCTTCTGACAAAGCGATCGAGGCGATCAATTCAGCAATCTCTCTGCTATCAACAAAAGCAACTCCAGAGGAAGTGAACGAGTTTAAACAGTTTGTGTACACTTCCGCTGAAGCAGTAGCAAATGCTGCAGGAAGCGGTCTATTTGGCTCTGGTACTCAGAAAGTGAGTGACAGGGAAGCCGCCACTCTCGCCAAACTGAAAGCCGCATTAGGGATTTGAAAAGAGGACAGGGGAAAAGTTTCACTGGAATGTCTCTCTAGCAAATACAAAACAAAAGACCTGGCATCCGATCACAGTACCAATAAAAAATCGCCCTCCATTGCTGCAGGACGATGTTGATTTATGTTGCAGACTAATAATCTGACATTATTGCTTAGACATAAAATCCTGACCTTGCTTTAAGGCTTGCTGTCCAATATTCTTGAAAACCCAACCCAGAGCGAGAACCAGAGGAAGCAGAACGATTAGTAAGCGCCAATCCATGAGACACCTCTTACTCAGTTAATAAAGATTTTTGAATGATTCTCATATTTATTATGTATCGTAAGTTCGCTAGAATGCCTAGTCTCTTTTTGAAAATCCTGTATCCGTCCCTCGTCCGGCATGAACTAAGGCTAATTGCTTGTAACGGTGAGCATGTTCAATTAACTCATCGGCTTCTGCCTCGGATATTGGGCGGATAACTTTTCCAGGAATCCCAACCACCAGCGATCGCGGCGGCACATCCTTCGTCACTACGGCTCCGGCTCCAATGATGCTGCCAGTCCCCACCCGTACTCCATCCAGGACGATCGCGCCAATCCCAATCAGGGAGCCGCGCTCCACATAGGCACTATGAACGACAGCCCGATGACCAACCGTGACGTATTCTTCCAGAACCGTGGGTTTTCCCGGATCTCCGTGGAGAATCGCCCCATCCTGAACGTTGGTGCTTTTGCCAATCACAATTGCTTCCACATCACCTCGTAACACGGCCCCGTACCAAATACTGGCCCCCTCGGCGATCGTGACTTGCCCCACGATCGTGGCATTGGGGGCGACAAAGGCCGCTTGAGACAAGTCAGGAGGAGGCCAGAAAGATGAAGATTGTATCTGTTGGTCGCTAAAATCGTTCACAGTATCTAAAAGTCGCTATGGGTGCCGATAGAATTACCTAATGGAGGAGTCAATATACCTCGATATAATAGAACTATTGGCACTGATGCGTAGAGAACAGGCAAATTCGCCCTCAATGATCAACCCCGCCCTGCAGTACCCAATTTTTGGCCCGGAAATTCAGTGCCCTCACTGTCGCCAGACCATTCCGGCACTCACGCTGACAGATACTTATCTCTGTCAACGACATGGTGCTTTTGAAGCGAACCCAAAGACCAGTGAACTGATTCACCTGCAGTCTGGGCGACATTGGCGGCGCTGGGAAGGGGAATGGTATCGTCAACATACCCATCCTGATGGCATTCGATTTGAAATTCACGAAGCCCTCGATCGCCTTTACACTCAGGGCTACCGGGCAACGCGCGTAATCATTGCCAGGCGCTACAAAGACCTGATCAGTACCTATCTGGAGCGCAGCACCCCCTGGCGAGGCCAGAATGAAGCTCCAAAGCCGAGACTATATGGTCTTCCGGTAGAATTCAGTCCTGATCCAGAAGAAGTCCCGTGCTGGGAAGTCATCAACTTCGACCTGGAAAAAGAACCGGGTGTCCCTGTCCGCTATCCTTATTTCAGGCTGTTTGAATAAGTTTTACAGTAGAATTCGATTGATTAAATCACAGCAGGTTAGATGGAATGTAATGAATGCTAAGCAGACGTGAGTAGGCTTTTTATTCCTTGATTCTCTCACTCCGTCGTACCTGAATCAGTTCGGCAGCAATGCTGACGGCGATTTCTTCAGGGGTCAGGGCACCAATGCTGAGGCCGATCGGAGCGTGCAGCGATCGCAACTGCTCCGCAGTAAATCCAGCTTGCTCCATTGTCCGCTTCACTTTTCGGACCCGTTTCTGACTGCCAATCATGCCGATGTAAGTACAGGGAATTTCTCGTTTCAGCAAGGCTGACAACGCTTCCAAATCATATTGATAGCCGCGAGTCAGTAGAGCAGCATACAGTTGGGTGTGCTGAGCCAGCTCAGTGAGAGCGGTAGCGATCGAGGTAGTAAAGATCCGAGCTGCCTGAGGATAGTGCTGCCTGTTCGCCCATTCTTCTCGCTGATCCTGAACCATCACCTGAAACCCGATCAAATCAGCCACTTTTGCCAGTTGAATGCCGCAATGACCTGCACCAATGATCAGCAGGGTAGGAGGGGGATGGAGGAGTTCGGAGAAAGAAGATCGGGGATCGGGGCCTCGTATCGCTTCCAGGTAGGGCGATCGCTCCTGCTCAAAAGGCGTTACCAGCGTTACGGATTGCCCAGCCTCTAGATGGGCAAGGATTTGCTGGGCCAGGGCGATCGCCTCCTTCCCTGACCAGCGTTCTAACCAGACTTGCATCTGCCCGCCGCACACTCCCTGGGTATCGCGATCGGGGGCACCAGATAGATCGATTTCTACCAATTGCTTGTTCCCGGTTGTCAGGAGAGTTTTAGCAGCCTCGATAACTTTGGCTTCTCCGGCTCCACCCCCGATCGTGCCATGCGAGCGCCCCTCTGCATCGATCATCATCCTGGCTCCCACCTCACGGGGAACGGATCCGCGTGTACTGACTACCGTGGCAACAACCACCGGGCCTGCTGTTAGAGATTTCGCTAATTGACGATAGAACGGAATCAGCATGCAGGGTTAAAAGCGGTAATTGCGATCGCGCACCCAGAGACTGACTGGAACTGCATTTCCGGCTGCATCCACTTTCGCTTCCACCACAAAAGCTTGCGGGGATTGGGACTGGGCCTGCCGGATGGCTTGATTCACCTGCTCTCTTTGATCTTCGGGCATGTAGTAGGTTTCCAGGCCATAGATCGATCTCCAGGCATCCCAATGTCCCTTCAACGCTACTTGATTGGTAGGGAGATTGGTTGGACGATCGCGGCTGACCCGCACAGGCTTCCAGGGAACAGGAGGATGAGCATTGGTATCGGCGGGTGCTTCTAACACGACATAAAACGAACCGGAATGAATTTGGTTCCCACCGGGGAGTTTACTCAACGTTTGAGAGTCAGAGATTTGATAACTCAAGGTTTGGGAATAGCCCCGCAGCAAGTCATAGGGATCAACGGGCAGGGTTTGCAATACAACAGTTTTACCCATGGCATAGGTATAAGCACTGTGCGCCGGAATCACCAGAATTAAGGCTGATTGAAACAACAGCGGCAGCCAGAATCGCCACCCAGGTAGTTTCTCGGCGACCTGTGTTGGTGCTGGCAGGGGTTGTGGAGCGGGAGCGGATGGATCGAGAGGAGAGAGGGAGGTCATAATTGGTGCTCCTATGAGGAATGGGGTAAGGACGATCGCGACGAGTGAGTTTTGCGTTCAAACCGGAGTCCGGCAACAATCCCACCCACACCACAAACGGTGAATACGATCGCTTTCAGCAATAGTCCAGTGTCATATTCCAGCGTGCGGCTGATGATCCCCAGGATCAGTAACACCATGCCACCCCAAAAGGTAAATCGGTGAGCCAGAGCCAGGCCATCACGAATCAGCCCTAGTACCAGCAGGAACAGCATGGCATTGAAGGCAACTACCAATAGTACCGACACTTGAACTAAAGGGGTATGGGCGATAAACAACAGGGCCGTAACCATTAGAAAGGCCGCGATCGTCCCACTATTAATCTGCCGCTCCTGAATTTGTCCCCATCGCCATTGGGGTTTCAACTGGAACCAGCCCAAAGCCGCCACAATTCCCAATACCACAGCATCAATGAGTGGGAACCAATGCCAATCCTGTAATCGTGCGATAGCCTCAGTCGGGCTGGTGATCCACCATCCCCGAAAGGCAAAGATGAAGAAAAGAATGCTTAAAAACCAGAGGGCTAAACTGCGAGCGATCGGCTGAAAGGGATCAACAGAAGTGGCTCCTCCGGAGGGCAAAGGCCGAGCGGATAACCTTGGCCGATTTTGGGCAGGAATTCGCCACAAATCTGTGCTATAGCCCCACAACAGAGCCGCAGGTAAGACAAAGGCGATCGCCAGAATCCATCCCACACTCCAGGCATTCCAGGGTTTGAGATTAAAGGTTAATGACATGGCAATCGCGATCGCACCGAGGCCAAAAATGATCCGCGATCGACACCAGTAGGCCAGGGGCACAAACACCAGACTGACCACTAATGGTAAATGCTGGATCACCAGAGCCGTAGCTGAAAATTCCTGCCAGACCAACCGACCAGACCAACTGGCAGCATATCCCAAAGACACCAGAATCAGAGCCAGCACTCCCAAAGGTGTGAGTCGGAGACTGTAGGCCATCGCCGCGACTGCCAATCCCCACACCAGCAACAATTCATACCACTCCCCGCTCTGGTGAAACATTTGGGACATTAACCCCAGATTGGCACCCAGCAACAAGGCACCCAGCAGCAGTAACCCCTGTCCCAGCCGCTGCTGACCGCCATGCGTGGATGGTTGGCGCCAGAGGTAAAACCCGACCCCATTCACACCGACGAAACTACTGAACAATAGGAGCATTTTGAAGGCGCGGGGCCATACCTGCCAGTTAGCGGCAACAAAGGTAATGGCTCCCAGTCCCAACAGAACCGCTCCTAAGCCAATTAAAATCGCAACAAAACGATGACTGGCTTCTTTTTCTAAGCGATCGAACTGGTAGCGTGCGGCCAGTTTTTCATATAGGGCTGCGTCGATCAACCCTTCAGACCACCATTGTTCAGATTCGTGGCGCAATTGGCGGCGAAATTTTTCTGAGGCCATCGGTCAAACTCTCCACCCGGATTGGGATGTCACCACTATACTGTGCAACATCCCATCCTTATGGAACTGGATAACAGTTTGCAATCTGGCCTTAAACAATATTGGTAATCAGATCAACCACCACTTCAGTCGTTTGATCCAGAAGTACCAGATTGGAGCCAATTACCACCAGATCATAATAGGTAGGCAGGTTGACATAAGTGTTTACTTGCTTGGGTAGAACGACCCATTTCTTGGCAATTCCAGGTGGTAACCCCTTGCCTTTCAATAACCGTTTTTGAATTCCGGGGGGCAGCGATCGGGCCTGACTGATAATTTGGGTGCGAACCGCATTGGTCAACAAGTAGTTGCAGCCACAGTTGCCACGCAGCAAATCCACTAGCACGGTGCGTTGGTTGGTGGTAAAACTGGAAATCCGGGTTTGTTGCGCCCGCCGAATTGCCCCATTGTAAGCTATAACGACTCGGGGATTATTTTTGTAAACCGTCACCACACTTTCAGTCGTCATCACACTGGAGCCAGGTCGTCCCCCTAAAAAGGTAAATGTCCAGGAGTCACCATTATCCACATAGGGACAGTCTTGAGCAGGCCCATGCATCGAAGCTTCTGCCCGGTAGACCCGAATCCCTCCATTGGCCGCTTCTGCCGCTTGACGAGCCAGGTTCTTTGCCCGATTCAAGTCAACCCGGTTGCTGCGATATTCCCAATCATCCCGATCGCGTTTGTGTCGTTTTTTGTCATCTTTATCATCCTTATCGGCTATCAACCATTTTGACGAACTGGTGCGACTGAAATGATTGACCAAGCCGGAGTGCTCTGTTCCCGTAGTGACCAATGAATCTGAACGCATAGCCTCAGATCGGACAGTTGCAGCCCGCAGGGGAGCCGTGATTGCAGTCATCAACGCCAGACTGGTAACGGCTAAGGTACTTTTGTTGAACATGGAAAAGACAGATGAATTAAGAATCAAGGTTTGCCTGCTGGAAGTATTTGCAAAAGAGTTGAAGGTCGCACCCAAGCTAAACAAGAGGAGTTTTATCTGGTTCCTAGAGTTCCCCTGATTCCCCAGATTCTTGATTCCTTTACAATCCAAAATGCACTGCCACTATGGACTATCCACCGTTTCCCCAGCCAAAATCGCAAATCCAGACTCCAGAATCTCTTGCAATCCCTCAAATGGGTGATTCCAAAGCAATCTCCATCACTCATCCAGGTGGGTGAAGCACACTAGATGGTAAATCGTCACTCTAGAAATATGAAGCTTCGATTAACGGCCCAATACTGGTTAACTCTGGGTGCGATCGCCGGTGTCTGTGGTGGTTCTGCAATCATTTTTAGTGCTGCCACTGCTTACCTGATCACCCACTCCCATCTAACTCACTCCCCTGACGATCGCTGGCTGTTGCCAACCTTGCTTCTGGCCCTAGTGCTGGGAAGTCTGGCCGTAGCAGCCTGGCTCTTGCATATGTTCATCCTGAAATGCAAATTGGATGAGGAAAAGTTTCGACACATTTTTGCTGGAGCTGCGATCGGCATTGGGCTGGATAGTTTAGACGGCACAATCGTTGAAAGTAATCCGGCGCTCCAGACTATGCTAGGTTACACCCGTGAAGAGCTAACTCAGATAAAGTTTGCCGAATTTACCCATCCCGATGATTTGGCGGTAGATAACGAACTGTTTAGTGAAATGATTGCGGGAAATCGGGACTCGTATCAAATTGACAAGCGCCACATTCGCAAGGATGGAGAACTACGCTGGGTGCGCTTGACCAATTCCCTGGTACGTCACTCCAATGGCGATCCAAAATACACGATCGCGGTGGCCGAAGACATTACCCAACTCAAACAGGCTCAGGAAAGCGTCACTCTGTATAGAGATATTGTCCAACGGATGCAACTGGGAATTCTCGTCTGGCAGTTGCAGGATTTGGACAATCTCACCAGTTTCAGGCTGATTGAATGTAACCCTGCGGCTTGTGAGATCTTACAAGTAACGGCAGAACGACAGGCTTTCATCGGCCAGAATATGGCAACTATTTTTCCTGAGCTTTTAGAAACCGCCTTCCCTAATCTATACGCGGAAGTGATTCGCTCAGGACAGGTACGAGATTTAGGTGAAATGTGTTTTGGCGATCGTCCCAATCCTGCTCGCATTTGTACCAGTAAAGCCTTTCCCCTTCCCAATCAATGTGTAGGACTCATTTTTGAAGACATTACTGAACGCAAACAAGCCGAAGCCGCCTTGCAACAGAGTGAAGCCCGCTTCAGAGTCGTTGCAGAAACGACTTCCTGTGCTTTTTTAATCTATCAGGGTAATCACCTCCGTTACGTGAATCCAGCAACAGAGCAGATTACTGGCTACTCTTATGAAGAATTACTGCAAATGCCTTTTTGGGAACTGGCTCATCCCGATTACCGTGATCTGGTGCGACAACGGGGATTAGCACGGCAGCGAGGGGAGTCAGTTCCTCGCCGCTATGAAATCAAGATTGTGACGAAAAATGGAGAAGAACGCTGGGTGGATGTCACGGGCGGCACAGCTTGCTTGAATGGACAACCCGCTGCCCTGGCTACCGCTTACGACATTACAGAACGGAAACAAGCTGAAGCTCAACTGCAGCTGGCGGCGAATCGCGATCGCCTGATGGCTGAAATTGCATTACGGATTCGCAGTTCTCTGAATCTGGAAGAAATCTTGCAGACCACCGTTGCAGAGGTGCGCCAGTTCTTAAAGAGCGATCGGGTATTTGTGGCCTACCTGGATCCGGAGGGTGGATGTCGGACAATCGCGGAATCAGTAGATCCCCAGTGGAAATCAATGCTGGGCTGGGAAGTGGATAGCCGATCGGCAACCATTATTCGGGAATTATTTACATCCGATGCGGTGCTGGCCGTGCATGACATTTGCGAAATCGCCCAAACTCCATTCCTTCAGGAGCACTATCAACGCTGTCAGGTAAAGGCAGGAATGGGCGTACCAATCCTGCTGAATGGTGATCTCTTCGGAGTTTTAATTGTCAATCAATGCTCTGCGCCTCGACGATGGCAGCCTTTTGAGGTGAAATTGTTGAAGCGGTTAGGCACGCAAGTGGAAATTGCCATTCAACAGGGACAACTGTATCAGCAACTGAGAGCAATGGCGACCAATTTGGAGTGCCAGGTGGAAGAACGTACCCTGGAACTGCAGCAGCGAATGCAGGAGCTACAGAGTCTCAATCAGGTGAAAGATGTCCTGCTCCATGCTGTGACCCATGATCTACGTACCCCTGTCCAGGGTATGTTGATGGTACTCAATCACTTACGGGATAAGGGAGATGAGATGGTATCCGTGCCGCGATCGATGCTGGATCGCATGATTGAAAGTAGCGATCGGCAACTGACTTTACTCAGTTCCCTCATGGAAAATCACACAGATACGAAACCTCCTCTCCCCTGTAGCTATCAACCTGTATATCTGCATCATCTAGTAGAAAATGCGCTGGCTGCGCTGGCCTGCAAACTGACTAAAAATCGCTCTACTGTGATCAACCAGATTTCCCCTGCCTTGCCCCCTGTAACGGTCGATCCCATCAAACTTCAGCAGGTATTCGAGCAGTTATTATTGAACGCAATGCAACACAATCCACCTGGACGCACCGTGATCCTGAATGCAATTGAGATCAAGCCTGCCGAGGATTCCCATCACCACTGTAACAGGCACAATGCGCCCTTTCTTTACTGTACCGTTGAGGATGATGGAGAAGGACTGCGCCCCGAGCAATGCGATCGCCTGTTTCAACTGTATGTACGCGGATTGGATAATCGGCACTTAACAGGGATCGGATTGGGGCTTCATCGCTGTCAACAAATTATTAGCGCTCATGGTGGAAAGATAGGCGTTCATAGTCAGCCTGGATGCGGCTCCCGGTTTTGGTTTACCCTTCCGCTCTCCCGCTTGCCGCTCGATCAACCTTAATACAGGTAAAAGACTGCCCCTCTTCGCTGAAGCGCTAAAGCCTCTTCTCTGGAGATCCCAGGATTTTCTGCAAATATGGCTCTTCTAAGAGTCGCACCTACCAGATTCGTCGCACTTAAGTTAGCCCAGCGCAAATCACAGTTACTTAAATCTGCACCGTAGAAACTGGCACCGCTCAGGTCAGCCCTGGTCAGATCAGCCCGTTGCAAGTTGGCATGGCTGAGGTTGGCTTCCCCTAAATTTGCCCGTTCTAATATCGCTGCGGTCAGGTTTGCCCGTCCTAAGTCTACATGGCTCAGATCAGCCTGAGTCAAATTAGCACGGGTCAGGTCAGCACTACTGAGTGAAGCCCCAATCAGATTTGCTCCTAGCAAATTGCTATTGACCAGTTTGGCATAGTCCAGATTTGCTCCCGTCAGTGTGGCTGACATTAGTTGAGCACCAATCATCCTGGCTTCTTCTAAATTTGCATTGGTCAGGTTGGCCCCAGAAAGATTGGTGTTAATGAAATTAGCTTTGGCAAGTTGGGCCGATCGCAAGTCCACCCGCTTCAAATCGGCCCCCGAAAAATCTTCCTTAGGCCGCAACCCAGCTAGTTTTGCAAGTTCAAAAAAGTCGTCAGTTTTGGATTCTGTGACTAATTGAATTAGCGCTTGAAGTTTTTGCAGAGACGGGTCACTCGTCATTTGAGAGGGAGGCACAGATAGGATGGATCCAGGGTCCATAGGTTTGCCACGATGGGGAACACCACTAGAATCACATCCAATTCAGAATTGTCCTGAAGTCACACCAAAAATATGTATGGAACCAGGCGAATTTTTGTAAAGTAGGCGATCGCTCCCAGAATCAGCAGCCCCTGGAAAGGCAAATCTATTTTAGAGAAAAATATCTAAAGGACTACCAGTTGCCAGTGACTAACTTTAATATTGCCGACTTTTGCCCTGATTTAAACAACTCTTCCTGCAAAGTTATTAAAAATGCCAAAGAATAGGTTGAAAATTCAACCTACCCTGGAACTTAAGATTTTTAAGCCTTCGTCTCTAGTAACTGGAAAAGCATTATCCTAATGCGCCTTCAGCCCACAGCGTAATCAATCGATTAACCACCGCCCTTTTGTTTGGACTGAGATCGGCAGGTAAGGACTCCCGCAAGCCTGTCACAATCTCAGACAAGTTGGAAGTCAAAACACCTGCTCTTCCCTCCTGCTGTGTCGAGCCTGAGTTGATGGAGTGCATTAGTTGACGGCTACCGACCGGGAATTGCAGATGTTCTGGTTGGATCTTCATGATGAATCAGTAGGGGTAAGGGAGTGCTGAATATAGTGAAGGAGCTTAAGCGACTAAACTAATCAAGAATGAAAAACTTAACTGCGCAGAAACTTGGCCTTTCGCAGTATGCGTCCTCTGTTTCAAATAGTCAAGATAGGCAGCACCTGTTCAACCATTGAAACTCATAGCAGGACACTAACGTCTGTGCCAAGTATTCCCTGATTAAACTAAAGATAGCACCGCTAAATATTGACTGTCTCTGGGGTGAGCCGAATCTTCATATAGGGGTCAGCACACACAGACATACCAATCAGCCCATCGGATTTTCTGCTCATGAACAGACTTGCAATGACTCCCTAGGGAAGCAAATCTAAATTTACTCTGAAATCTTGGCCATAACCACCGTTTGTAGCGATATGAACAATCTATGGACAAAGTTCCGTTAGTTTAACTCTAGTTTAACTAAATAAGAAGTTTTCTGAACCTTGAGGGGTACAGAAGAGTGCTTGTTGGCTTCGGTCAGTTTCTGTCATTAGTTTGAGGTGTTTTGCAGCCCATCTCGTTAACATAGGCAGATACCTGGCTCACATCAGTAATTGGATGAATTGTTTTGATAACAGGGCGAATGGTTTGCTGTCCTCATATTTGATAAAGCTATGTACCAGGAAATGTCTCATCCCCCAAATCGCAATACAAGCCCCCTTGAGCTAGTGGAGTTGGAACCCCTATCAGATGCTGAACTGATGGAGTCACTGGAACAACTCGCAGAAGGGGACTTGACAGATACCGCTCTTAACTCAGAGGTTCTGGGTCTTACAGATGCTCTAGAACTCGGAGGAGAGCCTTCGGATGATGAACTGGTGGCAGTCAAGGTAAAAGGGGACTCTCTCTCGGATGAACGTCCCTCCGGGTATAGTAAAACCCTGGCAGATGATTCCGTAGGAGCTTTCTTTAAAGAAATGGCTCGTTATCCGCTGCTAAGGCCAGATGAGGAATTAGAACTGGCACGGCACATCCGCTACCTCTATGAGATTGAGGAATTACGATCGCAACTCGCTCAAGACTTGGGCCATCTACCTAGCAAAGCCGAGTTGGCTGCTGCCACAGGTATGACCGAGCGGCAGTTAGAACATCACCTGCATCGCAGCCGGGTGGCTAAGCGCAAAATGATTCGATCAAATCTCCGATTGGTGGTTTCTATTGCGAAACGGTACTTAAACCGGGGGGTGCCTTTCCTGGATTTGATTCAAGAAGGAGCTCTGGGGTTAAACCGGGCCGCAGAGAAATTTGACCCAGACAAAGGCTATAAGTTTTCGACCTATGCCTACTGGTGGATTCGTCAGGGGATTACCCGCACGATCGCCAATGATTCGCGAACGATTCGGCTCCCGGTGCATATTGTTGAGAAACTGAATAAGCTGAAATCGGCGCAACGGGAACTCAAGCGAGTTCTGCATCGCAACCCTACTGAATTGGAATTGGCAGAGGCGTTAGAAACGACCCCCGAACAACTGAGAACCCTGCAGCAACTACATCGGAGATCACTATCCCTCAACTACCGCATCGGCAAGGATGAGGATACGGAGCTGGTGGATTTGTTGGAAGACGCAGAAACCCGTTCTCCGGAAGCTCAAATGAGTGAAACCATGCTGCGTCAGGAAATCTGGGACGTGCTAGGGGATGTGTTGACCGAGCGGGAGAAGGACATCATCAGCTTGCGCTACGGTCTCAGTTCCAACAAACCCTGCACCTTGGAAGAGGTTGGAGGATTATTTAATCTCTCCCGTGAACGAGTCAGACAGATTCAAAGTAAAGCCATGCGGAAGCTGCGTCGGCCCCAAATTGCAGAACGTCTGAGAGGCTGGTTGGGTTAAACAGGATCAAATTTTTGTTTCAAGTTTTCGATCCTGCATTAGTTTATTAGGGCAGCTAGCATCTCTTTTTATCCTTCTGTCTAATGACCTTCGACAGTTCTGTTTCCTCTGAGCCAATTCCCACCTCCCCCTCTACCCACGCAAGCTCCCACAGCTTGGCCGGTGTTGTTTCCTCCATCCTGGGCAGTTTATTGACCATTGCCGCGGCCAGTCCGGTTTGGCTCCTGCAGGCTGTGCCGGGGTATGCGGCTCAGTCCAATTTCACACCTTACTGTCAGCAATTTCCTGAAGCGATCGCCCAGAAAGAAAAAACTCGACAAGAAGCCCTGAAAGGGAACCAGGAGGCTCAGAAGAAATACAACACAATCATTGCCCAACACGGAGAACGCCTGCAGCGCTGCCGCCGCACTACCTGGCCTCAAAATCAAGCCATCTGGATTCGCCTCTACCCCTGCGATACCCGACCGGGTGTTTTAGAAAGTGTGCTCGATCGCATCGTTGATCGCGGCTATAACCAGGTTTATATAGAAACGTTTTATAACAGTCGGGTGCTGCTGCCAGCCAATCAAAATCCAACTCCCTGGCTGTCTATGTTGGCAGGCTCTGGTGCGGATAACGTTGACCTGCTAGCGCTTGCCATTCGGAAAGGTCGTGAGCGGGGCCTAAAAGTTTACTCCTGGCTATTTGGCATGAACTTTGGTGCCAACTATGCACGGCGGTACGATCGCCAGCAAACACTAGCCCGCAATGGTTGGGGACAAACGAGCCTGACAGCTAATATTGTCGCTGGCTTGAGTACAGATTGGGGCCTGAGAAATCCAGATGAGGCATTTGTAGATCCTTACAGTCCCCAGGTACGCCAGGACTACAGTGATCTGATTGAGGCGGTGTTGCAGCGGAAGCCAGATGGTGTACTATTCGACTACATCCGTTATCCACGGGGTAATGGAGCTGCCTCAGTGGCCACTAGAGTACAGGACTTATGGATTTACGGAGATGCCTCTCAACAAACCTTGTTTCAGCGGGCACGCTCCATTAATGCGGTAGAACTCTTGCGTCGCTTTCTTCAACAAGGTTCCTTGAAGGCAGACGATCTGCAGCAAACGAACAGCCTCAAGGCCCAGATGCCCCAATGGCAGGGTGTGGATACCTCTAACCTACCTGCTAACCTGCCAGCAGCTAAGCAAGCGATGGTATTGCAATCAGAATTGTGGCGACTGGCCGTTGCTCATGCCGCTCAAGGAGTGATCGATTTTGTCAACCATGCAGTTAATACCGCGCGGAGTCAGAGTCCATCCATCGGGCTGGTCTTTTTTCCAGAAGGCAACGCCGTGGTCGGTCAGGGCTATGATTCCCGGTTACAATTGTGGGATCGGTTTCCCACTTCTGCGGAATGGCACCCGATGGCCTATGGCGTGTGTGGGAATACCAGTTGCATTATGCAGCAAATTCAGAAAGTACTCAGCAAGGCTCCTCCGGGAACAGCAGTGAAACCTGTACTGGCGGGTATCTGGCAACAATCGATCGGTAATCGTCCGCCTCTAGAAACCCAAATGAGTGTGTTGCGAGATCTGGCTCCCAATATTACGTCTGTGAGTCATTTCGCCTATTCCTGGCAGGAACCGGGTTCCGATCGCGATCGCAAAGCCTGCACAGTTCGCTAACGAACAGCCAATAGTTGAGATATTGACCAACAGCCGTATGAAGTTCGGAGATGGCAGGGGGATTCGTAAATCTCTTAACTTCCGCGGCAATTCTTTCGGAATCACGCTGAGCAACAAAGCTTAGCTATTTTTTCATATAAAAAAATCCCCCACTTGAAAGTGAGGGATTTTTTAGTTATTCGCCTACAGACACGGATCCAGCGTTAGCCAAATTTCGCGGCTGTTGAGGCAATCACAAAGGCAGCGTAGGTAAAGATGAAGCCAACTGCGAAGTGAGCCACACCTACCAATCGGGCCTGAACGATGGAGAGAGCAACGGGCTTGTCCTTCCAGCGAACCAGGTTAGCCAGAGGAGTGCGCTCGTGCGCCCAAACCAGCGTTTCGATCAGTTCTTGCCAATACCCTCTCCAGGAGATCAGGAACATGAAGCTCAGTGCCCAGACGAAGTGAGCAAACAGGAAGATCCATGCCCAGATTGACAAGTTGTTGACACCATAGGGGTTGTAGCCATTGATTAATGGGCCGGAGTACAACCACAGATAATCACGGAACCAGCCCATCAGGTAAGTCGAACTTTCATTGAACTGAGCGACGTTACCAGACCAAAGAGCCAAGTGCTTCCAGTGCCAGTAGAAGGTAACCCAGGCGATCGTATTCAGCATCCAGAAGATAGACAGGTAAGCAGCATCCCAAGCGGAGATGTCGCAAGTACCGCCACGACCGGGACCATCGCAAGGGAAGGCATAACCGAAGTCCTTCTTATCGGGCATCAGCTTGGAACCACGAGCATCCAGAGCGCCTTTGACGAGAATCAAGGTGGTGACGTGGAGGCCGAGCGCGATCGCGTGGTGAACCAGGAAGTCGCCAGGGCCAATGGTCAAGAACAGAGAGTTAGTACCGCTGTTGATGGCATCCAACCAACCGGGTAGCCAGACGTTGCCATAGTTAGGCCAAGCAGTGGTAGCAATGCTGTCAGGGCTAGACAACAGGGTGTCCATGCCATAGAGCAGTTTCCCATGAGCAGCCTGGATGAACTGAGCAAAGACCGGCTCAACCAGGATTTGCTTTTCAGGAGTACCAAAGGCTACCACAACATCGTTGTGAACATACAAGCCCAGAGTATGGAAGCCGAGGAATAAGGAAACCCAGCTCAAGTGAGAGATCAGGGCTTCCTTGTGCTCCAGCATCCGGGCCAGCACGTTGCCCTTGTTTTGCTCTGGATCGTAGTCACGTACCCAGAAAATAGCGCCGTGGGCAAAGGCACCAACCATCAGGAATCCAGCAATGTACTGGTGATGGGTGTACAACGCGGCCTGAGTTGTATAGTCCTGCGCCATGAAAGCGTATGGAGGCAGCGAGTACATGTGTTGAGCGACCAGCGAGGTGATCACACCCAGGCAAGCCAGGTGCCAACCCAACTGGAAGTGGAGGGAGTTGTTGTAGGTTTCGTAAATGCCTTGGTGGGGCATATTGAATGGCCCTTCAACAGGCTTCCCGAAGAAGGTCTTGGCATCCATCATTTCCTTGATGCTGTGACCGATCCCGAAGTTCGTGCGGTACATGTGACCCGCCACGATGAACAGGACTGCAATCGCCAGGTGGTGGTGAGCCATATCCGTCAACCAGAGAGACTGGGTTTGCGGATGGAAGCCGCCAAGGAAGGTCAGAATTGCAGTACCAGCGCCTTGAGAAGTTCCAAACACATGCTGAGCCGTGTCGGGATTTTGGGCATAGACCCCCCAGTTACCCGTAAAGAAGGGAGCTAATCCAGCGGGGTGAGGAGGCGTGGTCAGGAAATTATCCCAGCCAACATGCTGACCCCGGGACTCAGGAATTGCCACATGGATCAGGTGTCCAGCCCAAGCCAGAGAGCTAACCCCAAACAGACCAGCCAAGTGGTGATTGAGGCGAGACTCAGCGTTTTTGAACCAGGCCAGACTGGGACGGAACTTGGGTTGCAGGTGTAACCAACCAGCAAACAGGAAGAGAGCAGACAGGATCAACAGGAAGATGGCTCCACTGTACAGATCACCAGCAGTCCGCATCCCCTGGGTATACCACCAGTGGTAAACACCGGAGTAGGAGATATCCACGGGGTAAGAAGCACCAGCCTGGGTAAACGCTTCTACCGCCGCTTTACCGAATTGAGGATCCCAAATCGCGTGGGCGATGGGACGGGTATTTAGTGGATCTTTCGTCCACGCTTCAAAGTTGCCCTGCCACGCTACGTGGAACAGAAGGCCAGAAGTCCACAGAAAGATGATGGCAATGTGACCAAAGTGGGAAGCAAAAATCTTTTGATAAAGATTCTCTTCCGTCATGCCGTCATGGCTTTCAAAATCGTGGGCTGTGGCAATCCCGTACCAGATCCGACGAGTTGTGGGATCTTGTGCGAGGTCCTGGCTAAATTTTGGGAATTTAGTTGCCATAACTTAAGTTGTTCTCCTCGCGCTTTAGCCAAGTGCAAGTGTTCGAGCCAGGAAGAATGCCCAGGTTGTGGCAATTCCTCCTAAGAGATAGTGAGCCACTCCAACAGCCCGACCCTGAATAATGCTCAGCGCACGGGGCTGGATAGATGGAGCAACCTTCAGTTTATTGTGAGCCCAAACGATCGACTCAATCAACTCCTGCCAGTAGCCGCGACCACTGAAGAGGAACATGAGGCTGAAGGCCCAAACAAAGTGAGCACCCAGGAACATTAATCCATAGGCCGACAGAGCCGAACCGTAGGAAGTAATCACCTGAGTTGATTGTGCCCACAGGAAGTCACGTAGCCAACCGTTAATCGTGATGGCGCTTTGAGCAAAGTTGCCACCTGCGATGTGGGCGATCGAACCATCCGCGTTGACTGTACCCCAGACATCCGACTGCATCTTCCAACTGAAGTGGAAAATCACCACGGAAATGCAGTTGTACATCCAGAACAGACCCAGGAATACATGATCCCAACCAGAAACCTGGCAGGTGCCACCCCGGCCTGGACCATCACAGGGGAAGCGGAAGCCAAGATTGGCTTTGTCCGGAATCAGACGAGAGCTACGAGCAAACAGGACACCCTTCAACAGAATCAACAAGGTGACATGAATCGTGAAGGCATGAATGTGATGCACCAGGAAGTCTGCGGTGCCAAGCGCAATGGGCATCATCGCCACCTTGCCGCCCACAGCTACAACATCACCACCAAACGCATAGCTAACAGGGGCCAGCGCGTTGGGAGCGGTATTGCCAGGAGCTAAGGTATGCAGATTCTGCACCCACTGAGCAAAGATGGGCTGTAGTTGGATCCCGGTATCCGAGAACATATCTTGAGGACGACCAAACGCACGCATGGTGTCGTTGTGGACGTATAGACCGAAGCTATGGAAGCCGAGGAAAATACAAACCCAGTTCAGGTGGGAAATAATAGCATCCCGGTGACGGATAAACCGATCGAGGACGTTGTCCTGGTTAATTACGGGATCGTAGTCACGCACCATGTAGATAGCTGCGTGGGCTGCCGCACCGACGATCAGGAAGCCGCCAATCCACATATGGTGGGTAAAGATCGATAACTGGGTAGCATAGTCCGTTGCCAGGTACGGATAGGGAGGCATGGCATACATATGCTGAGCCACAATGATGCTCAGAGATCCCAGGCCAGCCAGGTTCCATGCCAGTTGAATATGCCAGGAGGTTGTGAAGGTCTCGTAGATTCCCTTATGGCCTGCGCCAGTAAAGGGACCCTTATGAGCTTCGTAAATCTCCTTCATGCTGTGGCCGATGCCCCAGTTGGTTCGGTACATGTGGCCTGCAATGATGAACAGAACAGCGATCGCCAGGTGGTGATGCGCATTGTCCGTCAACCAGAGACTACCTGTTACTGGGTTCAGACCACCTTTGAAGGTCAGAAAATCGGAGTAAGCGCCCCAGTTCAGGGTGAAGAACGGAGTCAACCCTTTCGCAAAGCTGGGGTACAAATCCACCATCAACTGTTTGTTGAGAATGAACTCATGGGGCAGGGGGATATCCTTGGGCACAACACCAGAATCCAGCAGTTTGTTAGTTGGCATAGCCACATGGATAATGTGCCCGGCCCAACCTAAAGAACCGCAACCCAACAATCCAGCCAGGTGGTGGTTCAGCATGGATTCAGCGTTCTGGAACCATTCTAGTTTTGGTGCCCGCTTGTGGTAGTGGAACCAACCAGCAAACAGCATCAGGGCTGCCATGACCAGTGCGCCAATAGCAGTGCAATAAAGCTGATAGCTATTGGTGAAGCCTTCACCTCTCCACATATAGAACAATCCAGAGGTAATCTGGATGCCGTGGAAGCCACCACCAACGTCTGCATTCAAAATTTCTTGACCAACAATTGGCCAGACGACCTGAGCACTGGGTTTAACGCCAGTGGGATTGGCCATCCAAGCTTCAAAATTTGAAAATTTAGCGCCGTGGAAATACATGCCACTGAGCCAGATGAAAATCACAGCTAAGTGACCAAAGTGAGCGCTGAAGATTTTACGAGATACGTCTTCTAAGTCAGAAGTATGGCTATCAAAGTCATGGGCGAGAGCATGAAGATTCCAAATCCAGGTCGTGGTTTTGGGTCCTCTAGCAAGGCTGCGGTCAAAGTGTCCGGGTTGTGCCCACTTCTCAAAGGAAGTGGGAACCGGATCCTTATCGACGACAACCCTCACTTTTGCTTCCCGCTGTGGGGTAGTTGTCATTGAGACTCTCCTCTCTCTGTACAAGGAACGAGGGAATTCCCCTTTCAGATCCACTCTGCTACTTGCAAGCCTCACTGACCCATTGGTACAGGATGGCCCGAACGAGGATAAACATGATTCCTGAGAGGGCTAGGCCCGCAGGGAAAACAATTCAGACCAGATTCAGGTGGCTTGTAACAGAGACATCATCACGTGAACTTTGAAAAGTCCGGTGGATAACGACTTGGAACCGATTGGGGTTCTCATCGTGACATTATAGGATCGCAACCCCCCCGAATGGAGACGGTTAACAATAATTAAAAACCCCCCGAATGGTGGATGGTGTCTGGGTTGCGAATCTGAGGAAACCGACAAAAGTCAAGTTCTAATTTATCCAAGTTAAAAAAATGAAACAATATAACACAATACAAAATCATCAAATGTTGCAGATTTAATACCTTAATCATTGATGTCACTAAGCGTTATTTACATTTATGGAGTTATATGCTTTCACTTGTGGCAGTAGATAGTAATCCTGCTTACACAGGCTTTTCGTCCTCATCCTATACATGCGCAGCACGAAGATGCGTCGAGAAATTCTTGAGTTAAGTAAATTTCGACTTGCCCATAATCCTGCCTTCAAGGCTAGCCCTGGAATCTATAGATATTTTCTTATTAAAACCTATTGAATTTTTTATTTAAGTTCTGAACGATTGGTTCGGTATTGACGTTGCAGTTGCCTGTAACGGTGATTACAAAGGGACTTTCTATAGAGCGATCGCAATTGACTTATTGCAATATTTCTATACAAAAAATTGGGCAACAGGGAGTTTTCAGCCAATTTTAGTTAAGAACTATTAATAACCTGATATATCGCGATTCAGGATGAAGGCCTATTTTGGCAACTCTTCCAGACCATCACCAGATTTATGCTCCTGCTTTGCTGCAAACAAAAACAAATATTGGAGGGTCAGAGATTCCGCTATAGTTCCCTATGGACAGCCACATGGAGTGTGTTTCGGTGCCCAGAATGATGGATTGGCGAAAACTAATCAGAGTGTTAACTGCGGGAATATTGGTATTGCTGCTAATCTTTAGCCCAATCAATACTCAACCTTCCCTGGCTATTCGTAAAGGTCGTGTGGCTGTGCCAGAGTCCAACCAAGGCACTTCTCAAGCGTCCAGTAAACTTGCTGAAACGGCTCCGCCAGAAATTTTGCAAGCACTACGGCAGGATCTAGAAAAGTATCAGCCGCAGGTCAAGATCGTCAGTCCGCGATCGCAGGAGGTTTTAAAGGACACTAGAGTTGCCGTGCAATTTCAGGTTACAGACCTGCCGATCTTTAAAGATAAAAAATTGGAATTGGGGCCGCACCTGCATGTTCTGCTTGATAACCGCACTTATCAGGCTATCTACGATATTAGCCAACCGTTAGTTTTTGAAAATCTGGAACCGGGTACTCATACCTTGCGTGCTTTTGCCTCCCGGCCCTGGCACGAAAGCTTTAAGAATGAAGGAGCTTATGCCCAGACTACCTTTCATATTTTGACTAAAACTCAAGAGAATAGCCCGGATCCCAAACTGCCGCTCCTGACCTATAGCCGTCCCCAGGGCAGTTATGGGGCAGAACCCATTTTGCTGGATTTTTATCTGACGAATGCCCCTCTGCATCTCGTTGCCAGAGAAGCCAAGAAAGATGATATAGCCGACTGGCGAATTCGCTGTACGGTCAACGGCAAAAGCTTTCTCTTAGATCAGTGGCAGCCCATTTACCTGAAAGGCTTCAAACCGGGTAAGAACTGGGTACAGATTGAGTTTCTGGATGAAGATGGCAAACTAGTGCCTAATGTGTTTAATAACACGGCTCGAATCATTACTTACGAACCGGGAGGGCAGGACTCCCTGGCAAAGTTGATGCGTGGCGAATTATCCCTTGAGGAAGCTCGCAGCATTGTAGATCCGAATTACAAACTCGCTCCCAAACCTCTCTCCACTTCTTCGCCAGAACCCATTGAAACCCCTGTTGACAGACCTTCTCCTGTCCCCATTCCTTCACCTGTTTTGCCGCCCCCAGCAGTTAAAGCGACTTCTAGTCCTGAACCCAACGTCAGTCCCAACCCAACGACTTCCCCGACTCCGATCGCCCCGGCCAAACCAGAGGTGAAAGTACCTCAGATTGAAGCCAGTTCTGTTCCCGCTCCTGCCCCTGCCAAAACTCTGGAAGTGCTACCCATTCCTACTCCGGCCGAGCAGGAAACTCCTGGCGATCGTCCGAAACTGGAAACTGAACAACCGGAACCAGTGCCATCCCCAGCGCCAGAGGAGCCTGCAGCACCAGAGGGGCCTGCAGCAAAAGAAGTTTCCAAGCCATCCCCTCAAGAAACCATCACTAATTTCCTGAATCGGTTTCGACCTCAAGCGCGATCGACCAAACCAACCGCACCCCAACCCTCTCTGGCTCCCTCGATCAGGCCGTTACCGCAGCCTACTCCCACCCCAGAAGTGATTAAAGTGCCGGAGCCAGTTGCAGAACCTGAAAAGTCTGAAACACCTCCACCAGTCCGAGTTATCCCTCAACCGATCGCGGCTCCACAACCAACTTCGGTACCATCACCCTCTCCCTTCCCGCCAAAACTTGCTCCGTCAGAGTCAATCAAACCGGCAGCTAAACCATCTCTAAGTTCACCAAAACCTGCTCAAGAGGTTGAGACAGTAACATCTGGTGAGCCTACTCCTGTCCCCAGTCCCGTTATGCGGGAGCCAGCGCAGTCGGAAGGCAGCAAGGCACTCACGGAAATCCAAGAAAAAGTGACGGAGAAGGCAACGGAACTAAGGTCTGAGTTTCTTTCTCAGTTCAATAAGTTGCGCGATCGTTTCCGCCGTCCAGCACGATCTGAAGTTACCCAACCAGCACCGAAACTTTCTGCGCCTGAATCTACAACTATTCCTGTTCTAGATGTTCCTGCAGAAATCAAAACTCCTGCCACCCTGACAGCCCCTGCGTCCCCGGAACCTGTATCTCCTACCAGCCCAGACTAGTGCAGTTTCAGGGGAATGCGAATCACAAATTCGGTACCCTGCCCAGGTGATGAGGTACAAGTTAAAGTACCCTGATGTTTCTCGGTGATAATCTGATAGCTAATTGAAAGGCCCATGCCTGTCCCCTGGCCTACAGGTTTAGTCGTGAAAAAGGGATCAAACAAGCGCCGCTGCACTGACTCTGGCATCCCGATGCCGTTATCGGCAATTTTAATAATCGCCTGGTGCTCCGGGTCTAAAGCAGTGGTGATCGTAATCGTACTGGGGGTCTGTTGGATGGCTTCTGGTGTCTGTTGCTGGATCCGTTCTTCCAGGGCATCGATCGCGTTAGCCAGAATATTCATAAACACCTGATTTAATTGCCCCGCAAAGCATTCGATCTGGGGTAGGGAGCCATAATTTTTGATTACCTGGATAGCTGGACGGTGTAAGTTGGCTTTCAGGCGACTTTGCAGAATTATCAACGTACTGTCGATCCCTTCATGAATATCTACAGCTTTGACTTCGGCTTCATCCAGGCGAGAAAAAATTCGCAGCGATCGAACGATCCCTCGGATACGATCAGCGCCTACTTTCATCGAATCCAGTATTTTGAGGAGATCCTCGCTGAGGAATTCCAGATCGATCTCCTCAATTCGAGTGGCGATCGCCGGGTTGAACTGGGGGTACTCCCGCCGATACAGGTGTATCAGACTGAGTAAATCCTGGCTGTAGGCTTCCAGGTGATTCAGATTGCCGTAAATGAAGTTCACCGGATTGTTGATTTCATGGGCAATCCCTGCTACTAGCTGCCCCAGACTGGACATCTTCTCGTTCTGCACCAGTTGGGCCTGGGTGCGTTGTAATTCCTGCAGGGTGGCGGCCAGTTCCGTTGCTCTTGCCTGACTTTGTTCATACAGGTTGACCTGATTGAGAGCGATCGCCAGTTGTTCCATCACGGCCTGCACAATATCAATCTCATCAGTTGTCCAAGCGCGCACCTGACGATTGCCACAGAAAACGATCTGTAACAAAGTGGGGCTGAACTGCACGGGCAATATCAGTGCAGCCTGCATCCCCAAGGACTCAAGAGTCGCCGTGATTAGGGGATCATCTGTGGCGCTGGCATCATCAACCTGAATAATTTCTAAACCAAGAATTCTTTCTCCCAGGGTACTGAAGCTAGAGAGGGGGTACCGTCCCAAATAACTGGGCATATCAGCCGCCCGAGACTCGCTGATGGCATGCCAGTAGGGTTTTTCAGCATCCAGATGACACCAGGCGAAAATACAAGCATCGAGCTGCAAGAATTGACGGATCTCATCCAGGGCAGTGGTGAGAATCATATTGAAATCGAGAGAACTGCGAATCTGGGTGGTAATGCGGTTGAGCAGTTGTTCGCGCTGGGCCTGTTGTTTGAGGCATATTTCTGCCTGTTTTTGTTCCGTGATATCCCGAATGATGGTGGATAAATACTCTGGAGTACCATCTGCCGCTTTGTGAGCAATGATCACCTGAGACACTGGAATTTCCTGGCCGCTACGAGAGACGATCGCCACCTCTCCCTTCCAGATGCCTGTTTGCAGAGCTGTAGGAATGCCCTGTCCCAAAACGATCGGTTTTGCCCATTCTGGCACCGTGGTACTGATGGGCAAACCCACCACATCTTCCTCTGGCGGAATTTCTAATAATTGTTTTCCGGCCTGGTTCAGGTAAAGAGTATTCCCCTGCATATCAGCGGTGCCGACCAAGTCTGAGGTTGATTCCAGGATAGCCGTAAGCCTTGCCTGGGACTGTTCAGCCGCTTTGCGCTCAGTAATGTCAAAGGCGGTAATCACGATCCGGTAAATATGGCCGCGTTCGTCTTTTAGGGGATTGAGTGTGGTTAACCGCCAGATAGTCCGTGCCTGAAACGTGACACATTCCTCATAGGTAATCGCCGTGCCTGCCTGCACACAGCGCTGGTAATTTTGCCGCATGATTGCCCCCTGAGTTTCTCCCCACACCTCCTCTGGCGTTTTCCCAGCGATCGCAGCACTGGAAATACCTGTGAGCTTCTCGGCGGCACGATTCCATTCCATCAGGCGAAACTCACCAGTCTCCGACACATCCACAAGGATGATGCTGTGTTCTACCCCTTCGTACATACTCCGCAGCAATTGCTCCTGGGCTTGCAAGTCTGCTTCCGCTTGTTTGCGCTCTGTAATACTCAGGCCAGTGCCCCGAAAGCCGATAACTTCGTCCTGTTCATTGAAGAGTGGCACACCCCTGACTGATTCCCAAACCACTTCACCATTGGGCAGACAATTTCGATGCTCCAGGGTGAAGGGACTTTTGCTAACTGCCGCTGCCTGGATGATCGCCATCACATCTGCAATATCTTCTGGTGGCATGAACTTAAATAGAGTATGTCCCAACAATTCAGTAGGGCTGTAGCCTTTCACATCTTTGGCGCGATCGGTGACAAAGGTATAAACGCCATCGGCATTTATTTCCCAGATATATTCTCCCGCTGCTTCGGTGACATCCCGAAAGCGTTGTTCACTAGTGCGTAAGGCGGCTTCTGCCTGTTTGCGGGTTGTGATGTCATTATTGGTTTCCACGATCGCGATCAGGGTGCCCTGGTCATCCCGCTGCAACGCCCAGCGACTGAACACAATCAGTTCCCTTCCATCTCGCGTCATATGGGTTAGTTCCCCTTCCCAATGCTGATGCTGTTCCAGTTCCGCCATGATGGTGTCCAGGGGGTGCGGGAACTGGGTTTGGAACAGGGTATGGCTCACTTTACCGATCGCGTCTTCCGATGTCCAGCCGTACAACCGTTGTGCGCCCTGGTTCCAGTAGCTAATTACGCCATCCAACCCGCGAATCATAATCGCATCGTTGCAGGCATCCAGCATCTGCAACTTTTGTTGCAGTTCGGCGAGGGCGGCGTTGCGATCGGCTTCTAGCTGCTTGCGATCGCTGACATCCAGCAAAAAACCGTGCCAGAGAGTATCTCCATTCTCCAATCGTTCAGGGCTAGACATTCCCTGAATCCACTTTTGTTGGCCAGAAGCGGTGATGAATCGTCCTGTCCATTGCCAGGGTTGCAGGGTTTGAGCAGAAAGGGCAACGGACTGCTGGAAGCTTTCTTGATCCTCTGGATGAATCATGGCAATTGCCTGATTTGGATCTCTTTGTAACTGCACTGGATCTAGGCCATACAACGTCTGACAACCGGAACTGACATAAGGGAGCGACATTGAGCCGTCGGCACTCAGCTTGAACTGATACAGCATTCCTGGCAAATGGGTGGCTAATCGATGCAGCTTGACCTCTGTTTGCTGGCAGGCAATCTCGATGGACTGGCGTTCGGCTTCTAATGGCTGGCGCTCGCTCAAGGTTTGTTGCAGGGTAAGGGTACACTCACGAATCTGGTCTTCCGGGGATTGGGTCAGTTGCTGCAGCTGCAAATGGACTCGCAATCGGGCTATTACCTCCGTTGGCTCAAATGGTTTGGGAAGGTAATCGATCGCCCCCAGAGAAAAGCCTTTGGCTTTACTGGCTGTGTCAGTCAGAGGCATAGTCAAGATGACTGGAATGGCCTGGGTAAGGGGATTGGCTTTGAGCTGACGACAGATTTCAAAGCCATCTATCCCAGGCATTTCTACATCGAGCAAAATGAGTGTGGGTTGATGCTGCTCCACCAAGGCCAGGACACTTTCCCCATTCGTCACGCTCCGATAGCACAACCCAGCCGCATCCAATACCTCCGAAAGTACAGACAGGTTAGTCCGCTGGTGATCCGCAATTAGAATAAATCCTGCTTTTACTGACAGAGGTAGTTGATTCCCTAGTTGCCTGTGTCTGATTGTCATAAATTTTTCCCAGTTAGAGGAGTAGACGGTGCTATGAATCCTGAGCCAATCGGTAATAGCTTTCAGCAGCTAGTTTGCCCAAACCTGGAGAAAACTCAACGAGATCGCCCGTCAACTACGGTCTTCGATGTCGCTTCTACCTGTTGCTTCAAGT